>NZ_MKJW01000111.1:0-138983 GCF_001942375.1 Kocuria sp. CNJ-770 | reverse complement strand
GGGTGATCGTGGTGCTCAACGACTCCGCCTACGGCGCCGAGCTGCACCAGTACGCCGCCAAGGGCCTGGACCCCACCGCGATGCTCATCGACGAGGTCGACTTCGCCGCCCTGGCCCAGACGATGGGCGCAGCCGGGACCAAGGCCACCACCCTGGCCGACCTCCAGCACCTGCAGCACTGGCTGGACACCCACGACGAGGGCGTCTTCGTCCTCGACGTGGCCATCTCCCAACAGGTCGTCGCCGAGTTCATGACCGCCTCCCTCACCGCCGGCAAACGGCTCTGACCCCCGCTCAGTCCGCCCCGCCGCCCCGGGGACCCGCCTCCACCGCCCGCACGAAGTCCGCGCACCGGCCCGGCCACCGCGCCAGCTCACCGGGGGTGCCCGCCACGTGCAGGGCGTCCCCGGGCAGGGCCGCGCGCAGCGCCCGGGCGGTCGACAGCGGATGGGTGGGGTCCTCCGACCAGGCCAGCACCAGGGTCGGCAGCCCGATCCGGGCCAGCTCCTCGACCGGCGGCAGATCGGTGGCGGCGGCACCGCGCAGCACGGTGGGGAGCAGAGAAGGGTCGATGCGCGGCGGGTGCGTCCCGCGGTCGGCCACGGCCGGCGGGCGGGGAGCGGCCCGCCCGGCCCGGAGGTAGGCCTCCAGGCCGTGCCGCTCCACCAGCTCCGCCCCCCGCCGGTAGGCCGCCGCCTGGCCGCGGCGGGAGGCCCACGCCGTGGACGGCACGCACAGGGTGAGGGAGCGGAAGCGCTCGGGCCGGGCCAGGGCAGCGTACAGCAGGGTGGCCGCACCCATGGACGGGCCGATGCCGTGCACCGGCTCCCCGGGCACCACGGCGTCCAGCAGGTCCAGCAGGTCCGCGGCCAGGCGCGGCCAGGCCCAGTCCGCCGCCACCGGCTCCGCCGCGGAGCGCCCGTGCCCGCGGGCGTCGAAGCGCACCGCACGGTGCCCGGCCAGTCCGGAGGCCAGGTCCAGGCCCCCGGCGGCGTTGGAGGCCCGGTCGGACAGCAGCCCGTGCAGCTGCACCACCGGGGGGCCGGAACCGGTCACGTCGTAGGCCAGTCGGCAGCGGTCGAGGTCGAGCGTCGGCATGCGGCCACGCTACGCCTGCATCGTGGACGCCGCTGGACCGCACACGCGTCCCGGGTGAGACTGCCCCTGACGCGATCGAGAGGTGCCCATGCGGCTGACCAACATCACGCACGCCCGGCTGCCCGAGGGGCGGCTCTCCAGCTGCACGGTCCCGGTCACGCGCACCGGCCGGCGGCTGCCGGTGTCCTTCGACCAGGGCATGCACGTGGGCGCCGGCTCCCGCCCGGGGACGTGGATGGGCGTGGCCCTGGAGCTGCCGACCCCGGTCCTGCACGAGGACCTGGGCCGCGCCTGGGCCGGTGTCGTGGCCCGCCACCACACGCTGCGCACCGTGTTCTCCACCGGCGACGACGGCGGCGTCCGGCTGCACGAGGCCCGCGACGCCGCGCAGCCGCTGTGGGCCCGCCACGACGTCGGCCCGGCCGGGACGCGGGCGGCCCTGCAGGAGCTGGTCGACGGCGCCTGTGCGCCCCTGGCCCGGCCCTCCCACCGGCTGTGCCTGGTCGAGCCGCCGGACGGTCCGGTCGTCGTCGTGCTCGCCGCCGACCACGCCCACGTGGACGCGTGGTCCCTGCCCGTGCTCGCGCGCGACCTGCTCGACGCCCTGGCCGACGTCCGCGCCGGGCGCCCGCCCGGCACCGACCGGCCCCCGGCGGCCTCCTTCGCCGAGCACACGCGCGAACTGGCGGCCCGCCCCGCGGCCCGGCCCGGGTCGCGCAGCGGTGGGGGCGGATCCTCGCCGACGGCGGGGGCACCATGCCGGTCTTCCCGCTCCCGCTGGGCGACCTCGCGCACCCGGCACCCGAGACCGTGACCACCCGGGAGGTCCTCGGCGCCCGCGCGCTGGCCCGTCTGGAGGCCCGCGCCGAGGCGCTCGGGGTGCGGCTGCTGGCACTGCTGGTGTCGGTGCTGACGCGGGCGACCCTGGAGCCGGCCGGGCGGCCGCTGCGCGCGGTGCTGCCCGTGCACAGCCGCACCGACCCGCGGTGGCGTGACGCCGTGGGCTGGTTCATCACCAACTCGGTGCTCGAGTGCGCGGACGCCGACCCCCGGGCCGGGCGGGCCGCCGTGCGCGAGGCCCTGGAGCTGGGCTCGCACGCGCTGGAGCCGATCCTGCGCCCGCACGGCGGCATGCCCGTCCCCGCGGGCATGTTCATGCTCTCCTACATGGACTACCGGCGCCTCCCGGTGAGCCTGCCGGCGGAGCTGCGGGCCCAGCACGTCTCCGCCTCGGCCCCGACCACGGGCGTGCAGGTCTGGTTCGTGGTCGGCGCGGACGGTCTGCACCTGCGGGCCCGCTTCCCCGGCACCCCGGCGGCCCGGTCCTCCGTGGAGGCCTGGCTCACCGCGGTCGGCGAGGGGCTGCGCGCGGAGGCGTCCGCCGCGCCCCGGGAGCGCTAGGACGCGGCGGGCCCGGCGGCCGGGGCGGCCGCCTCCGGCTCCTTCTGCCACGGCCACCGCCCGGTGATCTCGAGCTCCAGGGACCAGCTGAGGAAGGTGCGCACCAGCACGATCAGGGCCAGCACGCCCACGGACTCGAACGTGGGGGTGATCGCCACGGTCCGGATGATGTCCGCGGCCACGAGCAGCTCCAGGCCCAGCAGGATCGAGCGGCCGAGGCGCTGCCGGTAGTTCACGTAGGCGTCGTGGCTTCCGTACCGGCGGCCCAGCAGCTCCCGCACGGCCAGCAGGGACGCCACCACCGCCCCGATGACGATCGCGACGACCCCGGCGACGTCGACGACCTCCCCGACGAGCTCCATGGACTCCCGGAACGACATCCTGCACCTCCGTGACCCCGGCGGCGGACGCCGGATCGTGTCTGCACTGTGCGTGCGCTGAACTTCCGTGAAGACGCCAGGATCTCACGGACGCGGTCCCTGTTGACCCCGCGCGCGCGCTCATGCGATCGTAAGGTGAACGAACGGTCGGTTATTGCTGGGCACCGTCGCCCGCGACCGGCCCTCCCCGTCGCGACAGGAGTTCTGCCATGTCCTCAACCCCCCAGGCCTTCCTCGTCGGGGGGCGCGCGCACCCCCGTGGGCCGGTACGGCGGCGCGCTCTCGAGCGTGCGCCCGGACGATCTCGCGGCGCTGGTGGTCAAGCACGCGGTCACCGACGCCGGGATCGACCCCCACGACGTCGACGAGGTGATCCTGGGCAACGCCAACGGCGCCGGCGAGGAGAACCGGAACGTGGCCCGCATGGCCTGGCTGCTGGCCGGCTTCCCCGACACCGTCCCGGGGATCACGGTCAACCGGCTGTGCGCCTCGGGCCTGTCCGCGATCATCATGGCCTCGCACATGGTCAAGGCCGGGGCGGCGGACGTCGTCGTCGCCGGCGGTGTGGAGTCCATGTCCCGGGCCCCGTGGGTCATGGAGAAGCCCGCCACGGGCTTCGCCAAGCCGGGCGAGGTCTTCGACACCTCGATCGGCTGGCGCTTCACGAACCCGCAGTTCAAGAAGCAGGACAAGATGACCTACTCCATGCCGGAGACGGCCGAGGAGGTCGCCGCCGTGGACGGCATCACCCGCGAGGACGCCGACGCGTTCGCCGTCGCCTCCCACGAGAAGGCGATCACCGCGATCGACGCCGGCCGGTTCGCCCCCGAGATCGTGCCGGTGACCGTCACGGGCCGCAAGGGCGCCGAGACGGTCGTGGACACCGACGAGGGGCCCCGCCCGGGCACCACCGCCGAGGTGCTCGCCAAGCTGCGCCCCGTGGTCGCCCACGGCTCGGTCGTCACCGCCGGGAACTCCTCCTCCCTCAACGACGGCGCCTCGGCGATCCTGGTGGTCTCCGAGCGGGCCGCCGAGAAGTACGGGCTGGCCGCCCGCGCCCGGATCGTGGACGGCGCCTCCGCCGGGGTGGCCCCGGAGATCATGGGCCTCGGCCCCGTCCCGGCCACGCAGAAGGTCCTCGAGCGCACCGGGTGGGGCGTCGGCGACCTCGGCGCGGTCGAGCTCAACGAGGCCTTCGCCAGCCAGTCCCTGGCCTGCATCCGCCGCCTGGGCCTCGACGCCGGCACCGTCAACAACGACGGCGGGGCCATCGCGCTGGGCCACCCGCTGGGCTCCTCGGGCTCCCGGCTGGTCGTGACCCTGCTGGGCCGCATGGAGCGCGAGAACGCGGACCGCGGTCTCGCCACCATGTGCGTGGGCGTGGGCCAGGGCACCGCGATGCTCGTGGAGAAGCTCTGATGCCCGGCCCCGGCGAGATCCTGGGCGGGGAGTTCACCGCCCTGCGGCTCGAGGAGCGCGAGGACCGCCTGCACGTGGTCCTGGACCGCCCGGCCGTGCGCAACGCCATTGACGCGACCATGGTCGAGGAGCTGCACACCGTGTGCGGCCACCTGGAGCGGCACCCGAAGATCCTGCTCCTCTCCGGCACCGAGGTGAACGGCAAGGGGGTCTTCGCCTCCGGCGCGGACATCGGCCAGCTGCGCGAGCGCCGCCGCGACGACGCGCTGCAGGGCATCAACTCCCGGATCTTCGCCCGGATCCACCAGCTGCCCATGCCCGTGATCGCCGCGATCGACGGCTACGCGCTGGGCGGCGGCGCCGAACTGGCCTACGCGGCGGACTTCCGGATCGCGACCCCGCACCTGCGGATCGGCCAGCCGGAGACGAACCTGGGCATCATCGCCGCGGCCGGCGGGCTGTGGCGGCTCAAGGAGCTCGTCGGCGAGCCGGTCGCCCTGGACATCCTGCTCGCCGGGCGGATCCTCGACGCCCGGGAGGCCCTGGCGCTGCACCTCGTCACCGAGCTGCACGAGCCCGCCGACCTGGTGGGCGCGGCACACGCGCTCGCGGACCGGATCGGTGCCCAGGACCCCCTGGCCGTGCGGATCTCCAAGCGGGTCTTCGGGGCCCCGCCGTCCGCCCACCCGCACATCGACGAGCTGGCCCAGGCCGTGCTCTTCGAGTCGGAGGCGAAGTTCGACCGCATGCAGGCCTTCCTGGACCGCAAGAAGAAGTAGGAGCAGCAGCCGATGACCGAGAAGCACGCACTGTCCGTCCCCGCCGCCGTCGGCGTCCTGGGCGGAGGCCGCATGGGCGCGGGCATCGCCCACGCCTTCCTGCTCGCCGGGGCGCAGGTGACCGTGGTGGAGCGCGACGGCCGGGCCGCCGAGGCCGCCCGGGAGCGGATCGAGCGGGACCTGGCGAAGTCGCTGGAGCGCGGGAGCGTGGACGGCAACCTGGACGAGTGGTCCGAGCGCCTGACCGTGTCCCTGGACTCCGCGGACCTCGCCGGGTGCGAGCTCGTCGTCGAGGCCGTGCCCGAGTCCTGGGACCTGAAGGTCTCGGCGCTGCAGCAGGTCGAGCGGCACCTGTCCGGGACCGCCTGGCTGGCCACGAACACGTCCTCGCTGTCCGTGGACGGCCTGGCCGCCCAGCTCGCCCGCCCCGAGCGGTTCTGCGGCCTGCACTTCTTCAACCCGGTGCCGGCCTCCAAGCTCGTGGAGGTCGTGGTCTCGAAGCACACCGGCGAGGAGCTCAAGCGGCTGTCGGTGCAGTGGGTCGAGGGCCTCGGCAAGACCCCGGTGGTGGTCAACGACGCCCCCGGCTTCGCCTCCTCCCGGCTGGGCGTGGCGATCGCCCTCGAAGCCATCCGCATGGTCGAGGACGGCGTGGCCTCCCCCGAGGACATCGACAACGCCATGGTCCTGGGCTACAAGTTCCCGGTGGGCCCCCTGGCGCTCACGGACATCGTGGGCCTGGACGTGCGGCTGGGCATCGCGGAGTACCTCGAGTCCGAGCTCGGAGAGCGCTTCGCGCCCCCGCAGCTGATGCGGGACATGGTCGCCCGCGGTGAGCTGGGCCGCAAGACCGGCAAGGGCTTCTTCAGCTACGACGGGTAGCGCCCGCACCCCGTCGGCTCCGGCCGGGGCCGGTGCCCGCGCACGCCCGGGGCCGGCGCCGGCGACCTCCCGGAGGAGCGCGTCGTCGGGGGCGGGGCCTACTGTGGGCACCATGGACGCGCAGCCCGGGACCCCGGCCCCCTGGGAGGGGGCGATCAACGCGCGGCTCCTCGCCGGGGACGTGTGGCGGATGGGCCGCGCCGAGCGGCTCACGCCCGCGGGCTGGCGCGCCGCCGCCGCCGACGGGGTGCGCACGGTCGTGGACCTGCGCAACGCCGGCGAGCGCCGCCGCCGCCCCACCGATCCGGTGGACGAGCCGGCCGCCCGGGCGGGCATCGCCGTCCTGCACCGCCCGACGGAGGACCCCGCGCACCCCGAGTTCGCCCTCGTGGGCACCCCGTACCTGAACCACCCGCGCGGCTACCGCGACTACCTGCGGCTGTTTCCGGGACCGATCGCCGAGGCGGTGCGGGCGGTGGCGACCGCCGAGGGCGCCGTGGTGGTGCACTGCTCGGCCGGGCGTGACCGGACCGGGGTGCTCGCCCTGCTGCTCCTGGGCCTCGCCGGGGCCTCCCCGGAGCGCCTGCTCGCCGAGGACGAGCGGCCGCGCGCGGGATCAACGAGTGGCACCGGGTCTCGCCCGTGCCGCACCCGGTGGAGCGCCACCACCCCGCGGAGGAGCTGGCCGCGCTGCTCGCCGGGCGCCGGGCCGCCCTCGCCGAGCTGGTGACCGGGCTCGACGCCGAGCGCTACCTCCGCGGGGCGGGGCTGTCCGCCGGTGAGCTGGCGGCCCTGCGCCGCCGGCTCGGCCGCCCCGCCCCCGGTCCGGCTGCCTGATTCCGGCCGCAGAAGCCCGGTGCCCGAGCCCGGCCCCTAGCTCCGGTCCTTGAGGAAGTTCGTGATCCGCACCGTGCACAGCCGGGTGCCGTCCTCGTGCGCGATCACCACCTCGTGGCAGGTGAGGGAGCGGCCCAGCTGCAGGGCGGTGGCCGTGGCCGTCACGGTGCCGGTGCGGGAGGACCGGTGGTGGGTGGCGTTGACGTCGACCCCCACGGCCACCTTGCCCATCGTGGACGCGTGGATCACCGCGGCCCAGGAGCCCACGGCCTCCCCGAGCGCCACCATGGCCCCGCCGTGCAGCAGGCCCAGCGACTGCCGGTTGCCCGCCACGGGCATCGTGGCGACCACCCGCTCCGGCGACTGCTCGAGGACGGTGACGCCCATCTTCTCGTCCAGTTCGCCCAGGACGATCCGCCAGGGCTCGGGGGTCGCGCTCATGGCACTCCTCGGTGGCAGGGGACGGGGACCGCAGATTCCCTGTGGTCCCCGGGGTGTGACGTACGTTATCGTGGTCATAATACCGAACGATCGGTCAGGATGCCGGAGCGGGACCTCGTCCCGGCCCGGCACGCACCCGAGCGAAAGGACCACCCACCGTGGCAGCACAGACCCAGACCGTCCTCCCCAGCTATCTGCGGGGCCGGTGGTGGACCCCGGAGGACCCCCAGCGGATCACGGAGGTCGCCGACGCCTCGACCGGCGAGATCGTGGCGCGCGTGTCCACCGACGGCATCGACATCGCCTCCGCCGTGGAGTACGGCCGCACCGTGGGGCAGCACTCCCTCGGGGAGCTCACCATCCACGAGCGGGCGCTGAAGCTCAAGGAGCTCGCGCAGCACCTCACCGAGCACAAGCAGGAGCTCTACGACCTGTCCTACGCCACCGGCGCCACGCTCAAGGACCACTTCTTCGACGTCGACGGCGGCATCGGGACCCTCTTCACGTTCTCCTCCAAGGGCCGGCGCGAGCTGCCCAACGCCAACGTCATCGTGGACGGGGCCGTGGAGCAGCTCTCGAAGGACGGGTCCTTCCTGGGCGAGCACATCTACACCCGGATGCCCGGCGTGGCCGTGCAGATCAACGCGTTCAACTTCCCGGTGTGGGGCTTCCTGGAGAAGTTCGCACCGGCCTTCCTCGCCGGCATGCCCACCGTGGTCAAGCCCGCGACCCCCACCGGCTACGTCACCGAGGCCTGCGTACGCCTGATGGTCGACTCCGGGATCCTCCCCGAGGGCTCGCTGCAGCTGGTCTCCGGATCCGCCCGGGACCTGCTCGACCACCTGGACTACCGCGACCACGTGGCCTTCACCGGATCCGCCGGCACCGCGCAGTCGCTGCGCAACCACGACAACGTGGTCAACGGCGGGGTCCGCTTCACCGCCGAGACGGACTCCCTCAACGCCGCGATCCTCGGCCCCGACGCCACCCCGGACACCCCGGAGTTCGAGGCGTTCGTCAAGGCCGTGTTCGTCGAGATCACCGCCAAGGCCGGGCAGAAGTGCACGGCCATCCGCCGCGTCATCGTCCCGCAGGAGCGGGTGGAGGACGTCGTGGCGGCCGTGGCCCAGCGCGTGCAGCAGCGCGTGGTGATCGGCGACCCCCGCGCCGAGGGCGTCACCATGGGCGCCCTCGCGTCCAAGGAGCAGCAGTCGGAGGTCCGCAAGGCCGTGGAGCGCCTCGTGGCCGCCGGCGGCACCGTCCGCCTCGGCGGCCCCGACGCCTCCGTGGGCGCGGCCGACACCGGGGCGGGAGCCTTCTTCCCCGTCACGGTCCTGTCCTTCGACGACCCCGAGACCCCGGAGGTGCACTTCGTCGAGGCCTTCGGCCCGGTGACCTCCGTGCTCGGCTACACCGACGTCGACGACGCCGTGCGGCTGGCCGCGCTCGGCGGCGGCTCGCTGGTGGCCACCGTGTGCACGAACGACGGCGCGACCGCGGCCCGGTTCGCCGCCGGCATCGGCTCCCACCACGGGCGCGTGCACTTCCTCAACCGCCAGGACGCCAGGACCTCCACCGGCCACGGCTCCCCCATGCCGCACCTGGTCCACGGCGGCCCGGGCCGCGCCGGCGGCGGCGAGGAGCTGGGCGGGGTGCGCGGCGTCAAGCACTACATGCAGCGCACCGCGATCCAGGGGCCCCCGGACATCCTCACGGCCGTCACCGGCGTGTGGCACCGGGGCGCCGCGGCGAACACGGTGACCCGGGAGGCGGTCGAGAACGGCACCGGCGAGCACCCGTTCCGCAAGTCGCTGGAGACCCTGCGGATCGGCGACCAGTTCGCCTCCGAGCTGCGCACGGTGACCCTGGAGGACATCACCGAGTTCGCCGAGAGGACCGGGGACACCTTCTACGCGCACACCGACGAGGAGGCGGCCACGGCCAACCCGTTCTTCCCCCGGCGGGTCGCCCACGGCTACCTGCTGGTCTCCTGGGCGGCCGGGCTGTTCGTGGAGCCCGCCCCGGGACCCGTGCTGGCCAACTACGGACTGGAGAACCTCCGGTTCCTCACCCCGGTGACCTACGACGACGCCGTCCGGGTGACCCTGACCGCCAAGCAGATCACCCCGCGGGTGACCGACGAGTACGGCGAGGTCCGCTGGGACGCGATCCTGCACAACCAGCACGACGAGATCGTGGCGACCTACGACGTGCTGACCCTGGTCGCGAAGACCTGGCCGGCGGCCTGACCACCTGACCGGCTCCCGGGCCCGGGCCCACTGAACCCCCGGCCCCGCGAGCTGCCCGGTGCGCCTGGTCCCCGTGGGCCCCTCCAGTGCCCGGCAACGGCGCGATCCCCCACGCAACGGCGTGGGGGATCGCACGTGGTTCGGGGACTCGGCTGGCAACGGCCCGCGACGGTGGAGGCTCGGCGGAGGACCGGCCGGCGGGTCAGGGGGCGCGCAGACCCGAGAAGGCGAGCGCGACCACGGTGTCGGCCAGCCCGTCGTCGGGCTTGTCCGGATCCGGCCGGTACCAGTCGACGATCGAGTTGATCATGCCCAGGAGCAGGCGGGAGGCGGAGCGGCCGCTGAGGTCGCGGCGCAGGTCGCCCTCCTCCTGCGCCTGCTCGATGAGCGCGCCGACCCGGCGGGTCACGGTGCGCCGGCGCTCGAGCGCCCGCGTCTCGACCTCCGAGTTGCCCCGCAGCCGCAGCAGCAGGGTCACGTACGGCATCTGCTCCACGAGCACGTGCACGGTCCCGCGGATCACCTGTTCGAGCCGCTGGACCGCCGGGGCCTCCGTCCGCTCCGCGGCGGCCAGGACCTCCTCGAGCGCGTCGAGGGCACGGTTCAGCGCCTGCTCGAGGATCTCCTCCTTGGACTCCACGTGGTGGTAGATCGCGGACTTGGAGATCCCCAGGTGCTTGGACAGGGTGCCCATCGAGGTGGCGTCGTAGCCGTGGACGTTGAACACCTCGACGCAGACGCCGAGCAGCGTCTCACGGTCGTAGCCGGGCCGGCCGCGGCGCGGGGCCCCGCTGTCCGGTGGTGCGGACGCCGGTGCGTGGGACATGGGGACCTCGATCTCGACGGTGACGGGGTGGGCCGAGCAACGATCTTATGACGCGGCCGGCCGCCGGGAGCCCCGGGGACGGCCGCGGACGGTCTCAGGGGAGGCGGCTCACGCCTTGTCCCGGTGGTCGTAGACGCGGCGCAGCTTGCCGGAGGAACGGGCGAGCGTGCCCGGCTCGGCGATCCGGATCGAGGCCGAGGAGCCGATCTTGGTCTTGATGGCGTGCAGCAGCTTCTGCCCGCCCGCCTCGGCGGCCTCGACGGTCACCTGCTCGCGCCGCTCGATGTTGATGGTCATCTGGTCCATCCGGTGCGGGCGGGTGATCTCGAGCGTGAAGTGCGGGCTCAGCTCCGGCACCTGCAGGGCGAGCTCCTCGATCTGGGACGGGAACAGGTTGACCCCGCGCAGGATGATCATGTCGTCGGAGCGGCCCGTGATGCGGCCCATCCGCCGGTGCCCGGGCCGGTCCGTGCCGGGCAGCAGGCGGGTGAGGTCGTGGGTGCGGTAGCGGATGATCGGCAGGGCCTCCTTGGTGAGCGCCGTGAACACGAGCTCACCGGGCCGGCCGGTCTCCTGGACCTCGTCCGTGAAGGGGTCGATGATCTCGGGGCGGAAGTGGTCCTCCCAGATGTGGGAGCCGTCCTTGGACTGTGCCGACTCCCCGGCCACGCCGGGGCCCATGACCTCCGAGAGGCCGTAGATGTCGCACGCGTCGATGCCGAACGTGGTCTCGATCTCCCGCCGCATCTCCACGGTCCACGGCTCCGCGCCGAGCACGGCGGTGCGCAGCGAGGTCTCCCGCGGGTCCAGGCCGAGCTTCCGGAAGCCGTCGGCGATGGTCAGCAGATAGGTGGGGGTCGAGAGGATGGCCTGGGGCTCGAAGTCCCGGATCATCTGGACCTGCTTCTCGGTCTGCCCCCCGGACATCGGGATGACCGCGCAGCCCAGGCGCTCGGCGCCGTAGTGGGCGCCGAGCCCGCCCGTGAACAGCCCGTAGCCGTAGGCGTTGTGCACCTTGTCCCCCGGCCGCACGCCCGAGAGGCGGAAGCAGCGGGCCACGAGGCCCGCCCAGGTGCTGATGTCGTTCTCGGTGTAGGCCACCACGGTGGGCTGGCCGGTGGTCCCGGAGGAGGCGTGGATCCGGCGGACCTCGCTCATCGGCACCGCGAGGGACCTGAACGGGTACGCCTTCCGCAGGAACTCCTTGTCCGTGTACGGGAAGAGCCGCAGGTCCTCGAGCTCCTTGAGGTCGCCCGGGTGCACGCCGTGGGCGTCGAAGAGCTCGGTGTAGGCGGGGACGTTCTCGTAGGCGTGGTGCAGGGTCCAGCGCAGGCGCTCCAGCTGGAGGAACTCCACCTGGTCCCGGCTCATCGTCTCCTCGGGATCCGGCTGCGACCGGTCCGCGGGGGCGGGAGCGGGGGTGTAGGGATTGGGGACGGAGCACTCGGTCATGATCAGACTTCCTCGGGCTGCGGGGCGGGCTGCGGGGCAGACGGCTGGGCGGGCTGCGGGACGGGCTGCTCGGCCGGCCGGTCGGCCGGCCCCTCGTCCGGGCGCTCCGCGGGCGTCGCGGCGCGGAGGGCCGGGTTCGGGATGGTGCGGCTGCGGCCGCGGAACTCGGCGACGAGCCGGCCCTCGGCCGTGACCTGGATGTCGTAGACGCCGCTGCGCCCGGCCTGGGCGCGCAGGGTGCCCACGGCGACGAGCTCCTGCCCCCGGTGGACGGAGGCGATGAAGTTGATGTCCACCCCGGAGGCCACCGTGATGGTGCTGCCGTCACCGGCGGGGTCGTTGCACGCGAGGGCGAAGCAGGTGTCCGCGAAGGCGAAGACCATGCCGCCGTGGGCGATGCCGAACCCGTTGAGCATCTCCTCGCGCAGCGTCATGCGGATCTGGGCGTGGCCGTACTCCGCGCGGTCCACGGTGATGCCCATCCAGCGCGAGGTGTGGTCCCCCGCGAGGATCGGGTGGCCCTGGGACATGTAACTCTCCTCACAATTCACGACCGAATGGTCAGTAGACAATCTCACTCCGGAGCCCGTGTCAACCCGCGCCGACCCGGCGGCACCGGCCCGCAGCCTGTTGACGCGGCCCCCGGGGTCCCATATTCTGAACGAACGGTCAGTTAGTCGCGTGCGGCCCTCCGCCCCGCGGCGCCATCTCGTCGGAAGAAGGACACCATGACTTCGCAGAACACCGGCCTCCACGCCGTGGCCGCGGCGGACCCGGCCGAGCAGGCCGAGCTGGACCGCGCCGGCCAGGAGCACTTCGACCACATCATCGCCGAGGACTCCCGCATCGAGCCGCGCGACTGGATGCCGGCCGCCTACCGCCGTACCCTCGTCCGCCAGGTCTCCCAGCACGCGCACTCCGAGATCATCGGGATGCAGCCGGAGGGCAACTGGATCTCCCGGGCGCCGTCCCTCAAGCGCAAGGCCATCCTGATGGCCAAGGTGCAGGACGAGGCCGGTCACGGCCTGTACCTCTACTCCGCCGCCGAGACCCTGGGCACCCCGCGCTCCGAGCTCACCCAGCAGCTGCTGGACGGCCGGGCCAAGTACTCCTCGATCTTCAACTACCCGGCGCGCACCTGGGCCGACATGGGCGCCATCGGCTGGCTCGTGGACGGCGCGGCGATCGCCAACCAGGTCCCGCTGTGCCGGGCCTCCTACGGTCCCTACGGCCGCGCGATGGTGCGCATCTGCAAGGAGGAGTCCTTCCACCAGCGCCAGGGCTGGGAGATCCTCTACGAGCTCTCCCACGGCACGCCCGCGCAGAAGGAGATGGCCCAGGACGCCGTCAACCGCTTCTACGGCCCGTCCCTGCAGATGTTCGGCCCCCCGGACGACGACTCGCCCAACTCGAAGCAGTCGATGGCCTGGAACATCAAGCGCTTCTCCAACGACGAGCTGCGCCAGCGCTTCGTCGACATGATCGTCCCGCAGGCCGAGGCCCTCGGGCTGACCCTGCCGGACCCGGACCTCAAGTGGAACGCGGAGCGCGGCCACTACGACTACGGACCGCTGGACTGGGACGAGTTCAAGGCCGTCGTCGGCGGCAAGGGCCCGTGCAACGTCCAGCGCATGCAGCGCCGCCGTCAGGCCCACGAGGAGGGCGCCTGGGTCCGCGAGGCCGCCGCCGCCTACGCCCGCAAGACCGCCGCGGAGCGCGCCTCCGCCGAACTCATCGGAGCCTGAGCATGAGCGAGAACCACGAGAACACGGTCCGCCCGATCGGCGCCGCCTCGGACGAGTGGCCCCTCTGGGAGGTGTTCGTGCGCTCCTCGCGCGGGCTCTCCCACGTCCACGCCGGCTCGCTGCACGCCCCGGACGCCACGATGGCCGTGCGCAACGCCCGGGACCTGTACACCCGCCGCAACGAGGGCACCTCCGTGTGGGTCGTGCCCTCCGAGGCCATCACCGCCTCCGACCCCGACTCCAAGGGCGGGTACTTCGAGTCCGCCCAGGGCAAGAGCTACCGGCACGCCACGTACTACACGAAGAGCGAAGGGGTGAAGCACCTGTGAGCTTCGCGTCCCACGATTCCGCGACCCGCCAGAGCGCGGGCCACGCCATCACCGCCGAGGACATCCAGGCCGGCGGCGCGAAGGCCACCGAGGACGTGGCCCGCTACGCCCTCCAGCTGGGCGACGACGCCCTGATGCTCTCGCAGCGCCTGGGCTGGTGGATCGCCCGGGCCCCGGAGCTCGAGGAGGACATCGCGCTGGCCAACATCGCCCTGGACCTGCTCGGGCACGCCCGCTTCTTCCTGACCTACGCCGGCACGGCCTGGGGGAAGACCGAGGACGACCTCGCCTACTTCCGCGACGAGGAGGAGTTCCGCTCCTGCCGCCTGGTGGAGCAGGAGAACGGCGACTTCGGGCAGACCATCGCCCGGCAGCTGATCTTCTCCTACTACCAGTACGAGCTCTACCGCCGCCTTGTGCACTCCTCCGACCCCACGCTCGCGGCCATCGCGGACAAGGCCCTCAAGGAGGTCCAGTACCACCAGGACCACGCGGGCCAGTGGGTGCTGCGCCTGGGCCTGGGCACCGAGGAGTCCAAGCGCCGGATCCAGGCGGGGCTGCACTACATGTGGCCCTACGTGGACGAGCTCTTCCACGACGACGAGCTCGTCGACGCGCTCGGGGACGCGGCCGTGCGCCCGTCCGAGCTGCGCGCGGACTTCGACGTCCGCCTGAAGGCGGTCCTGGACGAGGCGGAGCTGTCCGTCCCCGAGCTGCTCGGCGCCTACGGCGGGGACCGCTCCGGACAGTTCAGCGAGCAGCGGGGACACATCCTCGCCGAGATGCAGGTGCTCGCCCGCCGGCACCCCGGCGCCACCTGGTGAGGAGATGACGACGATGACCGACCACCCGCACACGCGGCCCGCGCCGGTGACCGGCCGGGAGCTGCGGCCGGAGGACGAGGCCTCGGCGCGCATCTGGGACGTCGCCGCGACGGTGAACGACCCGGAGATCCCGGTGCTCTCCATCGCCGACCTCGGGATCCTGCGCGGGGCCCGGGCCGAGGGCGAGGGCGCCGTCGTCGTCATCACGCCCACCTACTCCGGGTGCCCCGCCATGGAGACCATCACCGCGGACGTCACCGCGGCGCTCAACGCCCACGGCTGGGAGGACGTGCGGGTGGAGCTGGTGCTGCAGCCCGCCTGGACGACCGACTGGATGAGCGAGGACGGCCGGCGCAAGCTCGCCGAGTACGGCATCGCCCCGCCCACCGGCCGCGCCGCCGCCGGGCCCGTCCGGCTGAGCCTGGCCGTCAAGTGCCCGCGCTGCGACTCCCTCAACACCCGCGAGATGACCCGCTTCGGGTCCACCGCCTGCAAGGCGCTCCACGTCTGCAACGAGTGCCTGGAACCCTTCGACTACTTCAAGGTGCACTGATGACCGAGATCACCGCCCCGGCCCGGCGCCGGGCCACGTTCAACTCCCTCGAGGTCTCCCAGGTCCGCAAGCTCACGGCGGACTCGGTCGAGGTCGCCTTCGCGGTCCCCCCGGAGCTCGTGGACGACTACGACTACCTGCCGGGCCAGTACGTGGCGCTGCGCGCCCACATCGACGGCCAGGAGGTCCGCCGGTCCTACTCGATCTGCGCGGAGCCGGCGCCGGGCGAGATCCGGGTGGCGATCAAGCAGGACCTCGGCGGGGTGTTCTCCACCTGGGCCAACGAGTCGCTGCAGGCCGGCGACCGGCTCGACGTGATGAACCCGCAGGGGGCGTTCATCTCCAAGCTGGGGCTCACCAGCCTCAACGACCCCGAGCGGCTCGCCGCGGAGGAGGTGGCCCGGAACGCGTCGGTGCACCTCGTCGCCTTCGCGGCCGGCTCCGGGATCACCCCGATCATGGCCATCGCCAAGGCGGTGCTGCGGGCCTCCCCGACCTCCACCTTCGACCTCGTCTACGCCAACCGCTCCGCCATGGACGTGATGTTCGCCGAGGAGCTGGGCGACCTCAAGGACAAGTACCCGTCCCGCCTGGCGGTCCACCACGTGCTCTCCCGCGAGCAGCGGATCAGCCCCCTGATGTCCGGGCGGATCGACGCCGACAAGCTCAACGGCATCCTGGACGAGGTGGTCCCGGTGGGCCGGACCGACGAGTGGTTCCTGTGCGGGCCCTTCGAGCTGGTCCAGCTGTGCCGGGACGCGCTCGCCGAGCGCGGCGTGCCGGAGGACCGGATCCGCTTCGAGCTCTTCACCACCGGCCGGCCCGAGGCCCCGCAGGGCCAGCAGGGCCGGGTGGTCCCTGCCGACCCCTCGGGGGAGAACTACGAGATCACCTTCAACCTCGACGGGCTCTCCAGCACGATCGAGTCCCCGAGGAGCGCCCACGAGACCGTGCTCAACGCGGCGCTGCGGGTCCGGCCCGACGTGCCGTTCGCGTGCGCCGGCGGGGTGTGCGGCACGTGCCGCGCGAAGGTGGTCTCCGGGGAGTTCGAGATGGAGGAGAACTACGCCCTGGAGAAGGACGAGGTCGAGAAGGGCTACGTCCTGACCTGCCAGACCCGGCCGACCTCCAAGGAGTTCGCCGTCGACTTCGACGCCTGAGCCGCGGGTCCCGGGCGGCACCGCCCGGGCCCGGCCCCCCCCTGCCCGGCGTCCTGCCCGGCCCCGTGCCCGACCCTCCCGAGGAGCAGCAGTGATCGACCTGACCATCGACGGATCCGTGGCCGAGGTGGTGCTCGACGCGCCCCAGAAGATGAACGCCCTGGACGAGGCCGCCCTCGCCGAGCTGGGCGAGGCCTACGCCGAGGCCGAGCGGGCCGGCGTCCGGGCGCTCGTGCTGCGCGGTGAGGGCCGCGGCTTCTGCGCCGGCCGGGACATCTCCTCCGTGGACCCCGCCTCCGACGACGCCTACGGGTACCTCGCCGGGAAGGTCACCCCGCTGCTGCGCACGATGAGCCGCTTCCCGGCGCCGACCTTCGCCGCCGTGCAGGGGGCGTGCCTGGGGGTGGGGCTGGGCCTGGCGATCGCCACCGACGTGGTCTACGTGGCCGAGGACGCGAAGATCGGCTCCCCCTTCGCCAACCTCGGCGCGACCCTCGACTCCGGCGGGCACGCCCTGTTCACCGAGCGGCTCGGGGCCCACCGGACCCTGGACCTGATCTACACCGCGGAGCTGATGAGCGGCGCCGAGGCCGTGCGCTCCGGGCTGTTCAGCCGGTCGGTGCCGCGCGAGGAGCTGCTCGAGCTCACCCGGGCGAAGGCCGCCGCGGTGGCCGAGGGCGCCACCGGGGCGTTCCTGGCCTCCCGGGAGCTCGTGGCGCAGATCCGCGACGAGCGGCTGGGCCTGTGGGAGTCCGTGGAGCACGAGAACCGGGTCCAGGGCGAGCTGTGCCGCAGCGCCGACTACGCCGAGGCTTCGCCGCGTTCCAGCAGAAGCGCCGCCCCCGCTTCACCGGCGTCCGGCCCTGAGCCGCCGCACGGGCTGAGCGGCACGGGTTAAGCGGTCGGGGAAAAGACCTGCCGCGCCGCCGGACGGACGTTAACGTGGGGGCCATGACTTCTACGGCGACCTCCACGGTGTTCGACCTCTCCGGCTTCGACCGCTCCGTCCGCCCCCAGGACGACCTCTACCGGCACGTCAACGGGACCTGGCAGCGCCGCACCGAGATCCCCGACGACAAGCCCTCGGTGGGCGCGTTCATCGAGTTGCGGGACCAGGCCGAGGCGGCCGTGCGCGAGCTCATCACCCGGGCCGAGGCCGGGGACCCGGACGCGATCGAGTCCAAGATCGCCAACCTCTACGCGTCCTTCATGGACGAGGAGCGGATCGAGGCGCTCGGGGCCTCGCCGCTGGCCCCGGACCTCGACGAGGTCGAGGCGGTGACCGACGTGCCCGCCCTCGTGCGCCACTTCGGGCGGATGATCCGCCGGGGCGTGGGCGGGCTCGTGGGTGTCGACGTCGACGCCGATCCGGGCGATCCCGAGCGCAACCTCGTCTTCGTCGGCCAGTCGGGCCTCGGCCTGCCCGACGAGGAGTACTACCGGGACGCCCAGCACGCCGCGATCCGGGAGAAGTACCAGGACCACGTGCGCTCCATGCTGTCCCTGGCCGGTGTGGAGGACGCCGCCGAGCAGGCCCGCGCCGTCGTGGAGCTCGAGACCCGGATCGCCTCCCACCACTGGGACAAGGTCACGGTCCGCGACCTCACCAAGATGTACAACCCCATGGGCTTCGAGGAGCTCGCCGGGACCACCACGGTCCTGGACTGGGCGCTGCTCGCCGAGGGCGCGGAGCTGCCCGTGTCGGCCCTGCGCACGGTGGTCAACGCCCAGCCGTCCTTCTTCACGGGCGTCGAGGAGCTGCTCGCCGACGAGCTGCTGCCGGCGTGGCGGGCCTGGGCCCGCTGGCACCTGGTCTCCGCGCGCGCCGCCTGCCTGTCCTCGGCGTTCGTGGCGGAGGACTTCGCGTTCTACGGCACCGTGCTCTCCGGCACCCCGCGGCTGAAGGACCGGTGGAAGCGCGGGGTGGAGCTGGTCAACGGAGTCCTCGGCGAGGCCGTGGGCGAGCTCTACGTGGCCGCCCACTTCTCCCCCACCGCCAAGGAGCGGATGGACGAGCTCGTGGCCAACCTCCTGGAGGCCTACCGCGTCTCGATCACCGGCCTGGACTGGATGACCGAGCAGACCCGGCAGGAGGCGCTGAAGAAGCTCTCCCAGTTCACCCCGAAGATCGGCTACCCGGAGCGGTGGAAGGACTACTCCTCCCTGCGGATCGACCCCGAGGACCTCGTGGGCAACCGGGTCCGCACCACGGAGTTCCGGCTCGCCGAGCTGGTCCGGAAGGCCGGCCGGCCGGTGGAGAAGCACGAGTGGCTGATGACCCCGCAGACGGTCAACGCCTACTACCACCCGCTGCGCAACGAGATCGTCTTCCCGGCCGCGATCCTCCAGCCCCCGTTCTTCGACGAGAACGCCGACGACGCCGTGAACTACGGCGCGATCGGCTCCGTGATCGGCCACGAGATCGGCCACGGCTTCGACGACAAGGGCTCCACCTGCGACGGCGACGGCCGGCTGCGCAACTGGTGGACCGACGCCGACCGGCGGGCGTTCGAGGAGCGCACCGCGGAGCTGGTGCGCCAGTACGACCGGCTGGTCCCGGAGCAGCTGCAGGACGAGGGCACGAGCGTCAACGGGGAGCTGACCCTGGGCGAGAACATCGGGGACCTGGGCGGGCTGACGATCGCGCACAAGGCCTGGCGGATGTCCCGGGCGGAGCACAGCGCCGTCGGGCCCGGGGAGCTGATCGACGGCTACACCCCCGTGCAGCGGCTGTTCCTGTCCTGGGCCTACGTGTGGCAGCAGAAGTCCCGCGACGAGGCGCTGCGCCACCGCATCGCCACCGACCCGCACTCCCCCAACGAGTTCCGGGCCAACCAGACGGTGCGCAACGTGCCCGCCTTCTACGAGGCCTTCGGCGTCGAGGAGTCGGACGGGCTGTGGCTGCCGGAGGCCGAGCGCGTCAGCATCTGGTGAGCCGGACCCGGCTCAGCCGCCTCCGCCGGAGCTGATCAGGAACACCACTGCGATCAGCCACAGGACGAGGAAGATCCCGAGGACGGCGAGCAGGACCGTCCCGACCCAGCCGAGCACCCGCCCCGGGGTGGCCGGGGTGCCGAGCTTCTCGGCCTCGCGCGCCTGCCAGATCGCGAAGGGACCCAGCAGCGGCAGCACCACCACGCTGAGGATGCCCAGGATCAGCGCGGTGTCGGCGTGGCTGCGGCCCGCGGCGAAGCGCTCCCACGACGGGGGCGGCCCCCACGGGGGCGGCGGGCCGTAGCCGCCGGCGGGGGCGGACCCGCCGGGGCCCGGCGCGCCGCCGGGCCCGTGCGGACCGCCGGAGCGGTCCGGGTGCGGTGGGGAGTCGGAGCGGTCGTCGTCCACGGGGTCCTCCAGAGGTCGTCGGTGCGGTCGGGTCGTCGGTGCGGTCGGGTCGTCGGTGCGGTCGGGTCGTCGGTGCGGTCGGTCAGGGAAGGGGGTAGTGGCCGGTGACGTGCATCACCGTGGCGTAGCCGGCCACGGCCAGCACGGCCGAGAGCGGGACGAGCACCAGGATCATGGTGTCCACCCGGCGCAGGGCCGCCGGGGCGGCGGGGAACCGGGCGCGCACCAGCGGCACCAGCGTCCCGAGCAGCAGCAGGGCGAGCGGGACGAAGTAGCGGCCCTGCACACCGTTGACGATCCCGGACTCCACCGGGGCGAAGCTGAGGTAGAGCGTGCCGAAGATCGCCGCGACGTTGAGCAGCAGGACCCCCGCGAACCACGCCGTCAGCCGGCGCGACGCGACACCCCGCGGGCCGTGGAAGAACGCGGCGCCCGCGGCGACGAGCCAGCACACGGCGCCGATGAACGGTCCGTTGACGTTCTCCCCGAGCCCGTAGCCCATCTGGCTCACGAAGCTGGCCGCGTAGACCCAGTCCAGCGTCAGGATCGTCCGCGCCGCCACGCCCAGGACCGCCGAGGGCTCACCCAAAACGAAGGCCAGCTGGTCACCGGGCCGCACCGTGTGCCGCTCCGCCGCTCCGCGGAGCAGGCCCATGGCCTCGGCCGTCCCCGAGGCCAGCGACATCCACCACGCGAAGGCCCCGAAGGTCAGCACCAGGCACCCGCCGAGCAGCAGGGCGGCCGGGACCGGCCCTCCGCCGGCGAGGCGCGGCAGCGGGTACTTGCGCAGGGGGACCGCCAGCAGCAGCAACGACAGGATCACGTAGGTGGGCTTCATGAGCGGGAGGGCGGTCGCGCCCACGAGCAGGACCGCCAGCTCGGCCCGGGAGACCGGCTCCGGGGAGCGGTCCAGCACGGTGGCCCGCAGCACGAGGGCGGTGAACGTGAAGACGACGGCGTTGGTCACCGAGTCCGCGGAGATCACCGCCGACTGGTAGAGGGCGGTGGGCAGCAGCGCCACGCAGAAGCCCACCCAGAAGAACCGCGTGCGCCGCAGGGACCACAGCCCCACCGCGGCCACCGCCGTGTAGGACAGGACCTGCAGCATCCGCATCAGGGTCCAGGCGGCGCCCACGCCGAGGTCGGCCGCGGCGGCGAGCCGCGCCCCGAGTGCTGCGGGCAGGTAGGGAACCGGCGAGTACGCGGCCGTGTTCGGGAACCACGCCGTCACCGTCTCCCCGTTCAGGGGTTCGGCGAGCGCCTGCCGGCGGGCCTCGGACGGGACGAACAGCGGGTCCGACCGGTGCTCCGTGGATCCCGGCGGCCCGCCGAAGCCTCCGATGAAGCGGGTCGCGCTGGCGGGCGCCTCGCCGCCGTAAACGGGGTAGGGCCCGTCGTCGGGCAGCCGCTCGGGGGCAAGACCTCCCTCGGAGACCTGGAACGCGCGGTGGAAGTGGGCGCCCTCGTCCGGGCCCCAGGCCACCGGCACCATGAGGGCGAAGACGGCGCCGAACAGCACGGACAGCCCGGCGAACAGCGCCACCACGGTGCGGGGCCGCAGCACGGACCGCACGACGTCCTCGGGCGGGAGATCGGGCGGGAGGCCGGGCGCTCGGGCGGCGGCGACCACGAGGTCAGTCCTCCGGGATGAGCGGGGCCGGGCCGAACCGGCGGTTGGCGAGCACGGGCACGGTCCGGCGCACCTCGTCGATGCGCTCCGCGGTGACGTCGGCGGTGAGCACCGCCTCCTCCTCCCCGGCCTCGGCCACGACCACGCCGAGCGGGTCCAGGACGGCGGAGCGGCCGACCGTGTGCTCGGCGCAGGTGTCCGCGGCCGCCACCCAGACCGTGTTCTCGATGGCGCGGGCCTTGAGCAGCGCCTGCCAGTGGTCCACCTTGTGCTCCCCGGCGAACCAGGCGGCGGGCACGGTCAGCAGCTGCGCCCCGGCGTCGACCACGGCACGGCAGATCTCGGGGAAGCGCAGGTCGTAGCAGGTGATCATGCCCACCGAGAGCTCACCGATCCGCACCACCGTCACGCCCTTGTCACCCGGCCGGATCCGGTCGGACTCCCGGTGGCTGAACGCGTCGTAGAGGTGGAGCTTGCGGTACGTGCCGAGGATCGCCCCCTGTCCGTCCACGGCCACGAGCGTGTTGTAGGGCCGGCCGTCGGCGGAGGCCTCGTAGCCGCCGGCGATCACGGCCACGCCCGTCCGCGCGGCCAGGAAGGACAGCTGCTGGACGAAGCCGGACCACCCGCGCAGCACCAGCTCCTCGAACCGCTCCCCGATGAGCCGCTCGGAGAACATGGCCTCCTCGGGGAACACGACGAGCTCCGCGCCGGCGGCGGCGGCCTCACCGGCCATCCGGCGCATGGTCTGCAGGTTCTCGGCCGTGTCCGCGGTGGGCGCGAACTGTCCGACGGCGATCTTCACGGTCTCTCCTCGGTGCGGCGGCGGGTCCGGGGCGCCCCGGCGCGGTGCGCCGGCGGCGCCGCTGCGCCCACTGTATCCGCCGCCGCGCGCGGCGGGACCGCCCGGTCCCGCCCGCGCCACGGCCCACGCAGGGCCGGGTGCGCGGGCCGCCCGACGCCGGGCGTTCCGCGCCGCCGCCGTCACTCCGTGCGGGTGGTCTGCTCCGGCAGCGTCTCCCAGAAGCTGGTGTCGGCGGTCCCGATCGACCCGTCCCCGATCGCCCGGGCCGTCTCCGTGAGGGTCAGCACCGTCTGGCGGATCAGGTAGCCGTTGCTGCGGGCGCCGAGGATGTAGTCCTCGCGGTAGTGGTCGGACATCCCGCGCATCTCGAACAGCAGCGTGGCCACCCCGTACTCGACCGCGATCCCGTTGCGGCTGATGGTCTCGGCCGTCCCGCCGACGTACTTGCCGAGCCGGCCCCAGCCGGTGGGCTCGATCGCGGCGTGCACCACGGCGCCGAGCTGCTGCGAGCGCCGGACGAGCTCGGGGTCGGCGTTCGGCGTCGTCGGGTACAGGATCGAGCCGGAGACGAGCTCCCCGTCCACCTCGGACTGCGTGCCCTGGTGGTGCAGGTCGATCATGTAGTCGATGTCGTAGGCGCCCAGCACGTTCTCGTGCAGCGCCTGCGTCTCGGGCTGCGTGCGGGCGACGTGGTCGCGGTTGAGGTCGATCCCGTTGGCGTTGTACCGGGTGAGGTGGCGGTCCTTGGCCAGGTAGTCGTCGAGCGGGAAGTCGACGTCGCCCATCGCGCCGTCCGGGTTGAGCATGGGCACCACGAGGATGTTCACGTTCCGGAGCAGGTCGGCGGACTTGCCGGTGCCCAGGGCCTTGATGAAGCTGAGCGCCCCTTCGGTGGTGAGCTGCTCGTTGCCGTGCTGCTGGGTCAGGTACAGGATCGTGGGGTTCTCGGGGTCGGAGACGTACTCGGCGAGGTAGAGGTCCCGGCCCTTGACGGACTGGCCGATGACCTTCAGCTCGAGCGCGTCCTGGCGCGCGTCCTGGTCCTGCAGCTCCGCGGCCAGGTCCTCGTAGGTGCTGAGGTGAGCGGTCGTGTACTGGCCGTTGCCGGGGTTGGGGCCCTCGCCCACGGCGGTGGCGGGCGCGGTGACGGCGCCGCCGGCGGCGAGCAGGGCCGCCAGGGCGAGGGCGGAGGTCAGACGTGCGGTGCGGGCGTGTTCCATGGGGGGCTCCTGAGGGGGGTTGGAGGGAGTCCCAGGGTATGGCGCGGACGTGATCCGGACAACAGTGCCGTCCCCGCCGCCCCCGGCCCGGGCGGGCCCCGTGACAGGATGGGCCGTGGAACGACCGGGCGAGCGGAGGGCGGACGATGGGCGAGCAGCCGGGAACCCCGGGACGGCGCCGGCTGACCGAGCGGGTGCTCGGCGGCGGGGAGAACCCCGATCCCCGGTTCACCCTGGCCAACGAGCGCACGTTCCTCGCCTGGATCCGGACCGCGCTGGCGTTCCTGGCCGGCGGGATCGCGATCGAGGCGTTCACCGCGGAGCTGTTCGACGAGGCCGTCCGGACGTTCCTCGCGGTCGTCCTGCTGGTGCTGAGCATGCTGGTCAGCGCGGGCGCCACGTTCCGCTGGATCGGGGTCGAGCGGAGCATGCGGCGCGGGGCCCCTCTGCCCCTGCCCCTGATCGCGCCGGTGCTCGCGGTGGGCGGGGCGATCGCGGCGGGAGTCCTCGTCGTCGTCGTCCTGCAGGGCTGAGATGGCGCGCCCGCGGAGCCGCCGGTCCGCCCCGCCGCCGGAGCGCCCGCACGCGGACCTGGGCCTGCAGCCCGAGCGGACCACCATGGCCTGGGGGCGGACCCTGATGTCCTTCGTGGTGGTCTCGGCGGTCTTCCTGCGCTGGCTCCCCCAGCACGGGCCGTTCGTGCTGGTGCTCTTCGGGCTGGCGGTGCTCACGGCCGGGTCGATCTACCTGACCCAGCGGCCGCGGTACGCGCGCAGCGCCCGCGGGATCTCCCGGGAGGAGTCGGCCCCGGAGGCAGGGGCGGTGCTGGCCACCGCGCTCGCCGTGCTCGTGCTCGGCGCGCTCGGCGTCTGGGTGGTGCTCGTCCTCGTCTGACCCCGCGCTGCTGCGCCGAGCTGGCGCATGGCGGCGACCGCGCTCCGGTCGCCGCCACGTGCCAGCTCGGCGCGGGGGGTCAGTCGATGAGGTCGCGGACCACGATGGTGTCGTCGCGGTCCGGGCCCACGCCGATGGCGGACATCCGGGTGCCGCTCATCGACTCGAGCGCCTCCACGTAGGCGCGGGCGTTGGCCGGCAGGTCCTCCAGGGAG
This sequence comes from Kocuria sp. CNJ-770, assembly GCF_001942375.1. Lineage (NCBI taxonomy): Bacteria > Bacillati > Actinomycetota > Actinomycetes > Micrococcales > Micrococcaceae > Kocuria > Kocuria sp. CNJ-770. The sequence goes on along the minus strand of NZ_MKJW01000111.1, from coordinate 114,502 downwards.
CGGCAGCCGGTGATGTTCTCCGTCCAACCGTCGAAGTGCTCGAAGATCGGCTTGGCGTGGTGGAACTCCGTCTGGGTCATCGGCATCTCGTCGTGGCGCACGCCGTCGACGTCGTAGGCCACGCACACCGGGATCCGCTCGATGCCCGTGAGGACGTCGAGCTTGGTGAGGAAGTAGTCGGTGAAGCCGTTGATCCGGGAGGCGTGGCGGGCCATCACGGCGTCGTACCAACCGGTGCGGCGCGGGCGGCCGGTGTTCACGCCGAACTCGCCGCCGGTGGTGCGCAGCCGCTCGCCCATCTCGTCGAACAGCTCCGTGGGGAACGGGCCGGCGCCCACCCGGGTGGTGTAGGCCTTGATGATCCCGATGGCGCGGGTGATGCGGGTGGGGCCGATGCCCGAGCCCACGGACGCGCCGCCGGCCGTGGGGTTGGAGGAGGTCACGAACGGGTAGGTGCCGTGGTCCACGTCGAGGAAGGTGGCCTGGCCGCCCTCCATGAGCACGACCTTGTCCTCGTCGAGGGCCTGGTTGAGGAGGTAGGTGGAGTCCACGATCATCGGGGCCAGCCGCTCGGCGTAGCCCAGGAAGTACTGCACGACCTCCTCGACGTCGATGTCCCGGCGGTTGTAGAGCTTCACCAGCAGCTCGTTCTTCTGCCGCAGCGCGCCCTCGATCTTCTGCCGCAGGATCGACTCGTCCAGGACGTCCTGCACGCGGATGCCCAGCCGGCCGACCTTGTCCATGTAGGCCGGGCCGATGCCGCGCCCGGTGGTGCCGATCGCCCGCTTGCCGAGGAAGCGCTCGCTGACCTGGTCCATGGTCTGGTGGTAGGGGGCCACCAGGTGGGCGTTCGCGGAGAGCCGCAGCCGCGAGGTGTCCGCCCCGCGCGCCTCCAGCCCGTCGATCTCCTCGAAGAGGGCCTGGGGATTGACGACGACGCCGTTGCCGATCACGGGGACGGCGTTGGGGCTGAGGATCCCCGCCGGCAGGAGCTTCAGCTCGAACTTGTCCCCGCCCACCACCACGGTGTGCCCGGCGTTGTTGCCGCCGTTGGGCTTGACCACGTAGTCGACGCGGCCGCCGAGCAGGTCGGTGGCCTTGCCCTTGCCCTCGTCGCCCCACTGGGCGCCGACGATCACGATTGCTGGCATTGACGGACTCTCCTGCCTGGATGACGCGGGAGCTCTCCCGCGGGGCCCGGCGGAGGCTCGCCCCGGCCGGGCACGACAACGCCCCTGTGTCGACCCGGTCCTGTCCGCACGCTCGAGGCGGCGCCGCGCCGGCAGGATGGAGGCCCAGGGGCTCGTACCGTGCAAGTCTAGCGGTCCGTGACCGGGCGCACGCATCCGGGCCCGCCGCCCGGCAGCGCCGGGGTCCGATACCCTGGATGCCCATGAGTTCCCCTTCCTCCTGGACCCGGGCCGAGTCCGCCCCGGCGCGCCCGGCCGCACCGTCCGGGCCCGCGCCCGGCACCCACCTCAAGGCGCGTCACCTGGTGATGATGGCCCTGGGCAGCGCGATCGGCACCGGCCTGTTCATCGGCACCGGCGCCGCGATCCGCACGGCGGGGCCGGCGGTGCTGCTGTCCTTCCTGGTGGCCTGTGTGCTGCTCGTGCTGGTGATGCGGGCGCTGGGCGAGATGGCCGCCGCGGACCCGTCCCCGGGCGCCTTCTCCACCTACGCCGAGAAGGCCATGGGCCGGACCGTGGGCCGGACCCTCGGCTGGCTGTGGTGGGCGCAGATCGTGGTGGTCGTCGCGGCGGAGGCCACGGCCGCGGCCCAGCTGCTGACGGAGCTGTGGCCGGTGGCCGAGCAGTGGGTGCTGGCGCTGCTGTTCATGGTGGTGTTCACGGCGGTCAACCTGGTGAAGGTGCGCACCCTCGGGGAGACCGAGTTCTGGTTCGCCCTGATGAAGGTGCTCGCCGTGCTGGCGTTCCTGGGGGTCGGTCTGGCCGTGCTGCTGGGCCTGACCGACGTGCCCTCCCCCGGGCTCGGCAACCTCACCGCGCACGGCGGCTTCCTGCCCAACGGGCTCACCGGGGTCGCCGCCGCGCTGCTCGTGGTGATCTTCGCGTTCGGCGGCACGGAGCTGGTGACCATCGCGGCCGCGGAGACCGAGGACCCGCAGCACAACGTGGCGCGGGCCGTGCGCACCATCCTGGTCCGCATCCTCGTCTTCTACGTGGGCGCGGTGACCGTGATGGTGCTGGTGCTGCCGTGGGACGACGAGCAGCTCTCCGTGAGCCCCTTCGTGGCGGTGCTGGAGCGCGCCGGGGTGCCGGGCGCCGACGTGGTGATGGCCGTGATCATCATCCTGGCGCTGCTCTCGGCGCTCAACGCCAACGTCTACGGCTCGTCCCGGATGCTGTACTCGCTGGCCCGCCGCGGGTCCGCCCCGCGGGCCTTCGCCGACGTCTCCGCCCGCGGGGTGCCCCGGACGGCGGTGCTCGTCTCCGTGGCCTTCGGCTTCGGGGCGGTGGTGCTGAACTACCTGTGGCCCGAGACCGTGCTGCTGTGGATGCTCAACACGGTCGGCGCCACCTGCCTCGTGGTCTGGGGGCTCGCCCTCGTCTCCCAGATCGTGCTGCGCCGCCGCGCGGACCGGGACGGGACCGAGCTGCCGCTGCGGATGTGGGCCTTCCCGTGGCTGTCCTGGCTGGCGCTGGCGATCCTCGCCGGCATCCTGCTGCTCGGCCTGCTCGACGACGCCGTGCGCGGCCAGCTGCTGCTGACCGCCGCTCTGGTGCTGCTCATCGCGCTGGCCTCGAAGCTGCTCGGCCGCCGGGCCGAGCACGCCGGGCGGAACTGACCGGCGGCACACGGTCCCCGGCCACCGGCCGCGCCGCACGACGTGCCCCGGGACAGGCCGGGACCGGAGGCCGCGCCGGAACCGGCGTCGGAAGCCCCGTCAGCAACGCCGTCAGGGCCGGTGTCAGAGGCGGTGCTCGGGCGGGATCAGCGGCCGCTCGGCGCGGACCCGCAGCTCCTGCACCGCCCAGGAGTTGCCGTCGGGATCGCTGAAGCCGAAGACCGTGCCGCCGTCCCGCTCGTCGAGCACCGTGATCCCGCTGACCTCCACGCCCCGGGACAGCAGCTCCTCCCGGGCCGCCCGGCGTCCGGGACCACCAGCTGGAGCCCGCGCAGGGATCCGGGGGCCATCTCCCGGTGGGCGGGGAGGTTGCCCACCACGATGGAGCAGCCGGACCCGGGCGGGGTCAGCTGGGCGATGTCCATCTGCTCGGTGGTGGTGTGGTGGTCGAGGCGGAAGCCGACCTGGTCCCGGTAGAACTCCACGGCCCGGTCGACGTCGCGCACCGGCACCAGCACCACCTCGAGGGTCCAGTCCACGCTCAGCCTCCCTGTCCGCCGAGCAGCCCGGCCAGCAGCTCCTCGAGCCGCTCGTAGCCCTCGGCCATGCCCTTCTCCATGCCGGAGCCGACCATCCCGTCGCGGGCCTCCTGCGAGGCGTGGACGGTGTGCCCGCGCAGCCGGCACCGGCCGCCGCCCAGGTCCTCGAAGCGCAGGTACTCGAGGTCGACCGCGTCGGGCCAGCCCTCGTACTCGAAGGTCTGGACGACCAGTTCGTTCTCGCGCACCGTGTGGAACACGCCGCGGAAGGCGTGCTCCTCGGCGCCGTCCTCGCCGCGCTGGACGAAGCGGTAGGCGCCGCCGGCGCGGAACTCGAAGCCGTCGATCCGGGTCCGCAGCCCGCGCGGGCCGATCCACTGCCGGAACAGCTCGGGGTCGGCGTGGGCGCGGTAGACCTCCGCCACGGGGAAGTCGAAGTCCCGCTCGAAGTCGATGTACGGCACGTCGTCGGGGACGGTCAGGTGCAGGGCGTGTCCCATGGTGGGCTCCTCCCGGTGCGCGCCGCGGGGTGCGGCGCGGGTGTCGAGCACGGCGTCGAGGCGGCGGAACTGCTCCTCCCGGACCAGCCGGTACCGGTCGATCCAGGCGGTGAGCGCCTCCAGCCGTGCGGGGTCCAGGTGGACGGGCCGCCGCTGGGCGTCACGGGTGCGCGTGACGAGCTGCGCCTGCTCGAGGACCTGGATGTGCTTCGAGACCGCCTGCGTGGAGATCGCGAAGGGTTCCGCCAGTTCGGTGACCGTGGCCGGGCCCCGGCTGAGCCGGGCGACGATCCGCCGCCGGACCGGGTCGGCGAGGGCCAGGAAGGCCCGGTCGAGCAGGTCGTCGTCATCCACGGTGTTTGTCAACGTTTTCCTTGATCAACCTGTTGGTTGTTAAAGGCTACGTCCGGTGGGTCCGGGCGACCAGTTCCGAGATCGGATCGTGACGTCCGTCCCCGCCGCTGCAGGTCAGGGGCGCTCCTCCACGGCGGCCGGGGCAGGACGGCCGGCGTCGGCCGCACCGCTCCACGGCGGGGCCGGCTGGCGCAGGTAGAACAGCCGGGAGGTCTCCCGGCGGATCCTCGCCTGCCCGTGCAGCAGGACGCCCATCAGCAGGAACACCCCGGCCAGCACCATGAGGGACGCGGCCAGGAACGCCGTTGGGAAGCGGGGCACCAGCCCGGTGCCCGCGAACTCCACCACCACGGGCAGGCCCAGGACCAGGCCGAGCAGGAACAGGGCGCACGAGGCGGCGCCGGTGACCAGGAAGGGGCGTTCCTGGAAGAGCAGCTGGGCGAAGATGCCCAGGATCCGGAAACCGTCGTGGTAGGTCCGCAGCTTGCTCTCGCTGCCCTCGGCCCGGTCCCGGAAGCCCACCTCCACCTCGGTCTGCGGCACGCGGGCGTTGACGGCGTGCACGGTCAGCTCGGTCTCGATCTCGAACTCCCGGGACAGCGCCGGGAAGGACTTCACGAAGCGCCGCGAGAAGACCCGGTAGCCGCTGAGCATGTCGGTGACCTGCCGGCGGAAGGCGAAGGAGACGAGGGTGTTGAAGAACCGGTTGCCGGACTCGTGGCCGGCCCGGTAGGCCGTGCCGCTGACCTGGCGGCGCACCCCGAGCACGTGGTCGTAGGGGCCCCCCAGCAGGGTCGCGATCATCCGGGGCGCGTCGGCCACGTCGTAGGTGTCGTCGCCGTCGATGAGCAGGTAGACGTCGGCGTCGAGGTCCGCGAAGGCCCGCCGCACCACGTTGCCCTTCCCCTTCTCCTCCTCGCGCCGCACGTGCGCACCGGCCCGCCGCGCGGCCTCGGCGGTGCCGTCGGTCGAGCAGTTGTCGTAGACGTGGACCTCGATGCCGGGGACCGTGGCGTGCAGGTCGGTGACGACCTTCGCGATCGCGGCCTCCTCGTTGTGGCACGGGACGACCGCCACGATGCGGGGCGAACTGGGCATGGGTTCTCATTCCTGGGATCGTCGCGGCGGGCACGTTCATTATCACCGCGAGCGGGCGCCCTGCGAACCGGTGCGCGGCGGCGGTGCCGCGCCGGCCGCGCGGGTCCCGCGCCGCCCGGTGGCGATGTTGCGCCGCGTGACGCGCCCGCCGTCACAGTCGGCGCACCGGGGTCTTCTGCGCCGCCGGACTTGGCACCCGCCCGGGGCACCCGCTGGAATGGGTCCTGCATCTATCCAGAGCGGCCGAGAGACCTGGCTCGTCGACGCCGCAGCAACCATCCGCAGCCCCACGGGGCCGCGGAACGGTGCTCCCGCCAGGACCGATGGAGCTGCCGCAGCCTCCCGGGTCCGCCCCGGGACGGCCGGCGCCCTCCCTCGGGGTGACCCCAGGAGGTTCTGTGAGACGACCACCCGACCGGACGGCACCACCGCCGTCGCTGTCCTACGAGCTCTATCCACCGCGCTGCGCGGCGAGCGCCGAGACGCTGCTGCGGACCATCGAGGAGCTCGAGCCCACCCGCCCCGACCACGTCGCCGTGACGTACAGCGGGGATGCCCCGCGGCGGGCCGGGTCGCTGGCGCTGCTGGACCACCTCCTGGCCCGCACCGGCCTGCGGCCCGTGGCGCACCTCACGTGCGTGGGCAGCACGCGGGCCGAGCTGGAGGAGACCGTCGCCTCCCTGCTCCACCGCGGGGTCCGGGGCGTCCTGGCCCTGCGCGGTGACCTGGAGCCGGGCGCCGAGCCCGGCGAGCTGGCCCACGCCGGGGACCTGGTGGAGCTGGTGCGCGAGGTCGAGCAGCGCCGCACCGCGTCCCTCGCCGGCGGACGGCTCGCCGTGGGCGTGGCCGCCTACCCGACCCGGCACCCCGAGTCGCCGTCCTTCCGCCACGACATCGAGGTGCTGCTGGCCAAGCAGCGCGCCGGGGCCGACTTCGCGATCACGCAGGTCTACTTCCGCCCGCAGCGCTACGAGCGCCTCGTGGCCTCCGCCCGGGCCGCCGGGGTGACGATCCCGATCGTGCCGGGCATCATGCCGGTCACGGAGCCGCGGCGGCTGGCCACGCTCTGCCGGCTCGCCGGGCTCCGGCCCCACCCGGGCCTGGCCGCGGCCCTGGAGGGGGCCGCCGGCCCCGCCGAGCGGCACCGGGCGGGCGTGGCCTTCGCGACCCGCCTCGCCCGCGCGGCCCTCGACGCCGGGGCGCCCGGGCTGCACCTCTACACCTTCAACGGGCACCGGGCCGCCCTGGACCTGCTGGAGCGCGTGGACCTGCCGCGCGTGCCCCACCAGCCGGCGGCCCTGCCGGACCTGCTGCCCGCCTGAGCGGCGAGGGACGCCGCCCGGCCCGGCCGCCGTCCCGCACCTCTTCCCCGATCTCTGCCCGCACCTCTTCCCGAATCTCTTCCCAGACCTGCCGAGGAGCACACCCATGAGCACGACCACCTCTGCCGTCCCCTTCCCCGCCGCCACCATCACCGGCTACCCCCGGATCGGCCGGCGCCGCGAGCTGAAGCAGGCCCTCGAGGCCTACTGGGCCGGGCGCTCGACCCGCGAGGAGCTCGAGACCGCCGCGGGCGAGCTGCAGCTGGCCACCTACCGCCGGCTGGTGGAGCTGGGCCTGGGCGCGCAGGACGCGTCCCTGCCCGCGGCCTTCCCCCTCTACGACCAGGTCCTCGACACCACCGTGGCCCTCGGGGCGGTCCCGTCCCGCTTCGCGGACCTGGCCGGGGCGGACGGGCGCCTGGACCTGGACGCCGGCTTCGTGCTGGCCCGCGGCGACGCCGGGCGGGCACCGCTGGAGCTGACCAAGTGGTTCGACACCAACTACCACTACCTGGTCCCCGAGATCGGCCCCGGGACGCCCTTCACCGCCTCCGCCGGCCGGCTCGTGGCCGACGTCCGCCGCGCCGCCGAGCACGGCTTCACCGTCCGCCCGGTCCTCGTGGGCCCCGTCTCCTACCTGCTCCTGGCCAAGGCCGACGACGACGCCCCCGCGGGTTTCGACCCCCTGCAGCGGCTCGCCGACCTGCTCCCGGTGTACGCCCGGCTGCTCGACGAGCTCGCCGCGGCCGGCGCCCCGTGGGTGCAGCTGGAGGAACCGGCGCTCGTGGCCGACCAGGACGTGCCCGCCGCGCGGCTCGCCGCGGCCCTGCAGGAGGCCTACGCGGCGCTCACGGCCGCGCCCGGGCGGCCCCGGCTGCTCGTCACCACCTCCTACGGCTCGCCGGGCGCCCTGCTGCGCCCGCTGGCCCGCAGCGGGGTCGAGGCCGTGCACCTGGACCTGGTCAAGGGCGCGGCCCCCGTGCCCGCGGAGCTGGCGCTGTTCGCGGACGAGGGCGCCCCGGTGCTCGTGGCCGGGGCGGTCGACGGGCGCAACGTGTGGCGGGCCGACCTGGCCGGCCGGCTCGACGAGCTGGAGGACCTGGTCCGCGCCGGCGCCCGGGTCGCCGTGGCCAGCTCCACCTCCCTGTTCCACGTCCCGCACGACGTGGCCGAGGAGACCCGGCTGCACCCGCTGCTGCGCAGCTGGCTCGCCTTCGCCGACCAGAAGGTCGGCGAGATCGTCACCCTGGCCCGCGGTCTCGCCGCGGGGCGCGGGTCGGTCGCGGACCAGCTGGCCGAGGCCACCGCGGCCCGCCGCTCCCGCGAGGCGCCCCGGGGGTCCGGGACGGCGCGGTGCGCGAGCGGGCCGCGTCCCTGACTCCCGCCGAGATCGGCCGCGCCCCCGCCGAGGTGCGCCGCGCCGCCCAGGAGGGCCGGGCCTTCACGGCGTCCGGTCCCCTGCCCCCGCTGCCCACCACGACCATCGGCTCCTTCCCGCAGACCGCCGAGGTCCGCGCCGCCCGCGCCCGGCACCGCGCCGGGTCCATCACGGACGCCCAGTACGACGGGTTCCTGCGCGAGGAGATCGAGCGGGTGGTGCGGCTGCAGGAGGAGCTGGGGCTCGACGTGCTGGTGCACGGCGAGGCCGAGCGCAACGACATGGTGCAGTACTTCGCCGAGCACCTGGACGGCTTCGCGACCACCGTGCACGGCTGGGTGCAGTCCTACGGCTCCCGCTGCACCCGCCCGTCGATCCTGTGGGGCGACGTCAGCCGGGAGGGCCCGGGGCTGCGCGGCGAGGCGTTCACGGTCCCGTGGATCGGCCACGCCCAGTCCCTCACCGACCGGCCCGTCAAGGGCATGCTGACCGGCCCGGTCACGATCCTCGCGTGGTCCTTCGTGCGCGACGACCAGCCGCTGGAGCAGACGGCGCGGCAGGTGGCGCTGGCGCTGCGGGACGAGGTCGCGGACCTGGAGGCCGCCGGGATCGGGATCATCCAGGTCGACGAGCCGGCCCTGCGGGAGCTGCTGCCGCTGCGCCGGGCCGATCAGCAGGCGTACCTCGGCTGGTCGGTGGACGCGTTCCGCCTGGCCACCTCGGGCGTGCGGGACGAGACCCAGATGCACACCCACCTGTGCTACTCCGAGTTCGGCGAGGTCGTCGGGGCGATCGACGGCCTGGACGCAGACGTCACGAGCATCGAGGCGGCCCGCTCCCGGATGGAGGTGCTCACGGACCTGGAGGCCGCCGGCTTCTCCCGCGGGATCGGCCCCGGCGTGTGGGACATCCACTCCCCGCGGGTGCCCGCGCAGGAGGAGATCGAGCAGCTGCTCGAGCGGGCGCTCGAGCACGTGCCGGCACGGACCCTGTGGGTCAACCCGGACTGCGGCCTGAAGACCCGCGGCTACGAGGAGACGAGGGCCTCCCTGGAGCACCTCGTGGCGGCGGCCCGGACCGCCCGGGAGCGCTTGGCGCAGCCGGCGGGGCCGGCGCTGATCGTCCAGCACGGTTCGCCCGCCTGACCACGGCGGCACCGAGCGAGCGGCGGGGCTGCCCACGGGATCCCGTGGGCGGCCCCGCCGTTCGCGGTCCGGGGACACGGCGGCCGCAGCGCCGGCTCAGCCTTCCCTGGCCCCCGGTGCGGGGCGGCCGGGCCGGCGCGGCATCGAGAGCTGCCCGGTGTCCACGACCTCGGTGGCGATCTCGGCCATCTTCCGGTTGCTGTCCTGGCTGGCCAGGCGCAGCAGCTCGTGCGCCTGCCGACGGGTGAGCTTGTGCTGGGTCATCAGCACCCCGATGGCGGTGCCGATCTCCCGGTTGGACCGCAGCGCCACCTCCAGGTTCTCGGCCCGTTCCTGGGCGAGCGCCGTCGACACCGCCCACGCGGCGTGGGTGGCCAGCATCGTGCCGGCCCACTCGGTCTGGGCGTCGAAGGCGTCGGGGACGTCGGAGTACAGGTTCAGCGCGGCGATCAGGTCCGGGTCCGGGACCAGGATCAGCCGGTAGGCCAGCGCGCTGCGCACCCCGAGCTCCCGGGCGACCCGCGCCCCGTACTCCGGCCAGCGGGCGTCGTGGGCCAGGTCCCCGGAGCGGTGCACGCTGTCCTCCAGCAGGGCGTCCACGCACGGGCCCGAGCCCACCCGGTACTGGAGCGCGTCGGCCTGCCGGGCCTTCTCCCCGGTGGCGGCCAGGGTGCGGAACGTGTCGTGGCGCAGCGTGGTGATGCTGGCCCACCGTGCCCCCGGCAGCGTCTCCGCGGCCTGCCGGATCACCGCCTCGACCAGGGTGTCCGCGGTGACGGTGCGCAGCTGCTCACCCAGCCGCACGACGGCGTCGGCGATCTCGGCCAACCCGTCCGGGTCGGCCGGTGTGGCCGGGATCGGCGTGCTCACGAGCACCTCCGGACGGTCGTGGTGGCTGCTCCGCGCCCCGGAACAGCAGAGGGTGGCACAGGCAAGCCTGACAGCAGTCCGCGCTCGCCACAAGCCGCTCGCCACCGCCCCGGCCGCCGCGGACCCCGTCCATGGGCGGACCGGGTCCGCCGGTCGACCGCCTCGATTCCCGCGGGACGGCGGTGCCCTCCCCGCGCCCCGGCCCTCCCCTCAGGAGGACCGGACGTAGCCGGCCACCTTGTCCACCTCGTGCCGCAGCGGCTCCCCGGCCGTCCAGCGCCGGAGGTGGTCCTCGAACTGCGCCGCGAGCTCCTCCCGCCACCCCTCGACGTCGCCGCACAGGTGCGCGGACACGTGCACCTCGTCCATCGCCCAGAAGGGGTGGGCCGGAGGCAGGGGCTCCGTGGCGAAGACGTCGAGGGTCGCGGCCGCGAGCCGTCCCGCCAGGAGCGCCTCCAGGAGGGCGTCCTCGTCGACCAGCGGCCCCCGGCCCACGTTCACGAGGTGGCCGTGCGGGGGCATCGCGGCGAGGACCCGGGCGTCGACGAGCCCGCGCGTGCGCTCGGTCAGGGGCGCGGCCAGCACCAGGTGGTCGGCCCAGCCGGCGTGCTCGGCCAGCTCGGCCGCGGGGACGACCGTGCCGAAGTCGGGGTCCTCCGCACGGGCCGTGCGACCGGCGCCGCGCACCGCCATCCCGGCGGCCCGCAGCAGGCGGGCGGTCTCCCGCCCGATCCCTCCGGTGCCCACGACCAGGGCGGTGGAGCCCCGGGTGCGCCGCAGCTCCCGGGGCTCCCAGCGCCGGTCCCGCTGCAGCGCCTCGCTGCGGTGCAGCTGCTTGTCCTGGGCGAGGACCGCCGCGAGCACGAACTCGGCGACGGGCCGGTCGAAGACCCCGTGGGCGTTGGTCAGCCGGACCCCGGAGGCGCGCAGCTCCGGGAACAGCACGGCGTCCACCCCGGCGGCGGCCACGTGCACCCAGCGCAGCGCGGTGGCGGCGTCCCAGGCCCCGGAGAGCGCGTCGGAGAAGAAGTCCCACAGCAGCAGCACCTCGGCCGGACGCCGGTCCGCGTCGCCGGCGAGAGCCCCGGCCAGGCCCTCGCGGGTCACCACCGTGATGTCGGCGAGGCGCCGCAGGGCGGCCTCGTTGGCGGGTGGGGGCGTGCCCTCGGCGGTCAGCACGACCACGCGCGGCGGGGCGGGGACGGCGCTCATGCGGCCACCCTACGCCCGCCGTGCCCCGGGTACGCTTTGCAGATGACGTCCCCTCGCGCCACGGGTCCCCGCATGCTCCGCTCCCTCGCCCTCCGCTCGGTCGCGGGCATGGTGGCCGTCCAGGCGGCGGTGGTGGCCACCCTCGTGGCCACGGACGCGGTCAAGCGCCGCCAGCGCGCCAAGCGTTCCGGCTTCCCGCGTCCCGGCACCTTCGAGCACACGGTCGCGGACACCGGGACCACGGTGTACACCTACGGGGAGGACCTCTACCGGGACATGCTCGCCGCGATCCGGGGAGCCCGGCACCAGGTCCTGCTGGAGACCTTCATCTGGAAGGACGACGAGGTCGGCCGGGCCTTCCTGGAGGCCGTCAACGCGGCCGCCGCCCGCGGTGTCCAGGTGCACGTGATGTACGACGGCTTCGGCAACCTGGTGGTCCCGCGCTCGTTCTACCGCTTTCACCCCGACGTGCACGTCTACCGGTTCCCCGTGCTGCGCCCCCGCCTGCTGCTCAGCCCGCTGCAGGCCACCGGGCTGACGCACCGGAAGCTGCTGGTCGTCGACCAGGAAGTCGGCTTCGTGGGCGGGTACAACGTGGGGTCCCTCTACGCCACCGAGTGGCGGGACACCCACGTGCGGCTCACCGGTCCCGCCGCCTTCGAGCTCGGCCACTCCTTCGCCTCGGTGTGGAACCACCCCTCCGCGCGGCGGCCCAAGCTGCCGCACGTCAACCCGGGTTCCTGGGACTCCCGGGTGCGGGCGATCAACAACATCCCGGCCAGCCTCGTGTACCCGATCCGCAGCGTCTACCTCGACGCGATCCACCGCGCCACGGACCACATCTACCTGACCACCGCCTACTTCATCCCCGACCAGCAGATCCTCTCCGCCCTGATCGAGGCCTCCCGGCGCGGGGTGGACGTGCGCGTGATCCTGCCCGAGAACTCCAACCACGTGCTCGCCGACTGGCTCTCCCGGGGCTTCTACTCCACGCTGCTGGCCGAGGACATCACCGTGCTCCTCTACCGCAACGCCATGATCCACGCCAAGACCGCCACCATCGACGGGCAGTGGTCGATCGTGGGCACCGCCAACATCGACCGGCTGAGCCTGGGCTTCAACTACGAGACGAACCTGGAGATCCACGACCGCGACTTCGCCGCGGACATGGAGGCCGTCTTCGCCGCCGACAGCGAGAACTGCCGGGAGCTCACCGCCGGGCAGTGGGACGAGCGGTCCCCCGCGGCGTGGTTCGCCGAGACCGTCCTGGTGCCGCTGCGCCCCTTCCTCTGAGCACCTTCCCCGGGCGGGCGCGCCCCGGGTGCTACCCTCGGGCGTCGGTGTGCCGTGGATGAGGTGGTCGTGGGAAGTGCGGATCCGGGCGTCGTGTTCGACGCCGTCGACCTGCTGGGCGTGCTCACCAACGGCGTGCTGGGCGGGGCGGTGGCGCGCCAGCTGCGGATGGACCCGGTCGGCTTCGTGTTCCTCGCCGTCCTCTCCGCGCTCGGCGGCGGCCTGCTGCGGGACGCGCTGCTGCAGGTGGGCTTCCCCGTGGCGCTGACCAATCCCGCGTACCTCGGCACGGCGATCGCCGGGGCCGCCATCGCGTTCTTCCTGCAGCTGCGCGGCACGTGGACCCATCGCGTGCTGATCGTGGCCGACGCCCTGGCCGTGGGCTGCTGGGCGGCCACGGGCACCGCCAAGGCCCTCGACGTCGGCCTGAGCTGGCTGCCGGCCGTGATGATCGGGGTGATCACCGCCGTGGGCGGCGGGATGATCCGCGACATCGCGGTGGGGCGGGTGCCCCTGATCTTCGGCGGCAACACCCTCTACGCCACGGGGGCGGTGATCGCCAGCGCCGAGATGGCGGTCCTGCACGCCCTGGGCCGGCCCAACTGGGGCATGGCCGCGGCGATCCTCACCGCCGCGACGGTCACCGTCCTCGCCCGGCGCCGGGGGTGGCGCCTGCCCGGGGCGGGCGAGTGGAACGTGCGCCTGCCGAAGCGGGACTGGCCCCGGCCGTCCTGGCGTCCGCACCGTCCCCGCCGCGGCAGGCGCGACGGACTCGGCGACGGGCGCGACGACGGCCCCGTCCGCGGGCCGGGACCCGGCACGCCCTGACCGGTGCGGGCCCGGGGACGCCCCGGGCCCGCACCACCGGGCAGCGCCGCCGGGTCAGTACTGCTGGGTCAGTACTGCTGGGTCAGCGCTGCCGGGTCAGCGCTGCCGGGTCAGCGCTGCCGGCTCAGTGCTGGAGCTGCTCCGCGGCGGTGGGATCGGAGTCGTTGAGGAACTTCTGGATGCGCTCGGCCTCGTCGAACTCGCCGATCGCGGCCGCGGCCCGGCCGAGGGCGGACAGTGCGCGGAGGAAGCCGCGGTTGGGCTCGTGGGAGAACGGGATGGGCCCGTGGCCCTTCCAGCCGTGGCCGCGCAGGGCGTCCAGGCCGCGGTGGTAGCCCACACGGGCGAACGCGTAGCCCTCCAGCGTCCGGCCCTCGGCGAGGGCGTCCTCGGCGCACATCGCCCACGCGAGGGAGGCCTTCGGGTAGCGGGCGGCGAGGTCCTCCGCCTCGTCGCCCGCCTCGATGCGGGCGGCCAGCTCGGGGTCCGCCGAGAGATAGGTGGGCTCGGGGCCCTCGAGCAGGTTCTTGCCGGTGAGGCTCATGGGGAAGGGGGTCCTTTCGGTGGGCGGAACTGCGGGATGCGCACGGGATGCGTGCGGGGCGCGGGACGGACGACGGCGGCGCCCCGCTCGGGCAGGGCGCCGCCGTCGGTCCTCCGCGGCCGGGGATCCGGCCGCGGAGGGTGGTGCCGCCTACTTGACGGAGGTCCCGGCGGAGCCGAGGTTCTGGCAGGCCTCGACCACGCGGGCGGCCATGTTCCCCTCGGCCAGGGCGCCCCACACGCGCGGGTCGTACGTCTTCTTGTTGCCGACCTCGCCGTCGACCTTCAGCACGCCGTCGTAGTTGGTGAACATGTGCCCGGCGACGGGGCGGGTGAAGGCGTACTGGGTGTCGGTGTCCACGTTCATCTTCACCACCCCGTACTCCACGGAGTTCGCGATCTCCTGCGCGGTGGAGCCGGAGCCGCCGTGGAAGACCAGGTCGAAGGGCCGGTCCTTGCCGAGCTTCTTGCCGACCTCCTGCTGGATCTGCTGCAGCAGCTCCGGGCGCAGCTTGACCCCGCCGGGCTTGTACACCCCGTGCACGTTGCCGAAGGTCAGGGCGGTGAGGTAGCGGCCGTTCTCCCCGGCGCCGAGGGCCTCCACGGTGGCCAGGCCGTCCTCGACGGTGGAGTAGAGCTTCTCGTTGATCGCGTTCTCCACGCCGTCCTCCTCGCCGCCGACCGCGCCGATCTCGACCTCGAGGATGATCTTGGCCTTGTGCGTGCGGGCCAGCAGCTCCTGGGCGATCTTCAGGTTCTCGTCGAGCTCGATCGCCGAGCCGTCCCACATGTGGGACTGGAAGATCGGGTCCTCACCGCGGGCCACGGCCTTCTCCGACTCCTCCAGGAGCGGCAGCACGAAGCCCTCGAGCTTGTCCTGCGGGCAGTGGTCGGTGTGCAGGGCGATGTTGACGTCGTAGTTCTTCGCGACCTCGCGGGCGAACGCCGCCATCGCGAGCGAACCGGTGACCATGTCCTTGACGGAGGCCCCGGACCAGTAGGCGGCCCCGCCGGTGGAGGCCTGGATGATGCCGTCCGAGCCGGCCTCGGCGAAGCCGCGGATGGCCGCGTTGAGCGTCTGGGAGGAGGTGACGTTGATCGCCGGGTAGGCGAAGCCCTTCTCCTTGGCGCGGTCGATCATCTCGGCGTAGACGTCAGGGGTTGCGATGGGCATGCTGGCTCCTTCGGGTCGGGTGTGGCCTGGCTCCCACTCTAGCCAAACCGCCGCCGGGGGACGACGGAAGGGCGTCACGGGTCGTGCGCTCAGCCCGGCGGCTGGCCGAACACGTGGCGGCGGACCCACGCGTGCATGGCCACGGCGGCCGCGGCCGAGGCGTTGATCGAGCGGGTCGAGCCGAACTGGGCGATCGACAGGGTCGCCCCCGCCGCGGCGTGCATCTCGGGGCTGAGCCCGGGGCCCTCCTGCCCGAACACCAGCACGCAGCGCTCCGGCAGGTCGTAGGTCTCCAGCTGCCGGGAGTCCGGGAAGTTGTCGATCCCGATGACGGGCAGCCCCTCGGCGGCCGCCCAGGCCGTGAACTCCTCGACGCTCGCGTGGTGGCGCACGTGCTGGTAGCGGTCGGTGACCATGGCGCCGCGCCGGTTCCAGCGCCGCCGCCCCACGATGTGCACCTCCCGGGCGAGGAAGGCGTTGGCGGTGCGCACCACGGAGCCGATGTTGAGGTCATGCTGCCAGTTCTCCACGGCCACGTGGAACGCGTGCCGGCGGGTGTCGAGGTCGGCGACGATGGCCTCCATCGTCCAGTACCGGTAGCCGTCCACGACGTTGCGCCGGTCTCCGTGCGCCAGCAGCTCCGGGTCCCACTGCTCGCCCTCGGGCCAGGGGCCCTCCCACGGGCCGGCGCCCACCACGGGGGCGGCCGCGGCGGCCTCGACGGCGGCCGCCTCCGCAGCGGGGTCAGTCAAGTCCGAGCTCGTCCTTCGTGAAGGCGTAGAGGCAGGGCACGCCCGCCGTCTCCTGGATGCGCTCCTTCGCGCCGGTGCGCCGGTCCACGATGATGGCCACGGCCACCACGTTGGCGCCAGCCCGCTGCAGGGCCTCCACCGCGGTGAGCGCCGAGCCCCCGGTCGTGGAGGTGTCCTCGACGACGACGACGTCACGGCCGGCCACCGGGGGGCCCTCGACCTGGCGGCCCATCCCGTAGCTCTTCTGGGCCTTGCGGACCACGAACGCGTCCACGGCCCGTCCCCGCTCGCCGGCGGCGTACATGATCGCGTGCCCCACCGGGTCGGCGCCCATGGTCAGCCCGCCCACGGCGTCGAAGGAGATCCCGGCCTCGTCGAGCATGGCGAGCATCACCCGGCCCACGTAGCGGGAGGCCTCGTGGTGCAGGGTCACGCGCCGCAGGTCCACGTAGTAGTCGGCCTCGATGCCGCTGGCCAGGGTGACCTTGCCGCGCACCACGGCGAGGTCGATGATCAGCCGGCGGAGGCGTTCACGGGCGGTCGCGAGGTCCACGGGCGAGAAGTCGGTGGTCATGCGCCCCAGTCTATGGGGCCGCCGGCGGGCCCGAGGCTCGCGCGGGCCGGCTCAGCGCGGGGCCATCCGCAGGGCGCCGTCCATCCGGACGGTGGTGCCGTTGAGGTAGTCGTTGTCCAGGAAGGACGCGACGAGCTGGGCGAACTCCTGCGGCCGGCCGAGCCGGCGCGGGAAGGGCACGCCCGCGGCGAGCCCCTGCCGGAACTCCTCGCCGACCGCCGCGAGCATGGGGGTCTCGATCACGCCCGGGGCGATGGTGTTCACGCGGATCCCGGAGCCGGCGAGGTCCCGGGCCGCGGTGATGCCCAGGCTGTGCACCCCGCCCTTCGACGCCGCGTAGGCGGCCTGCCCGACCTGGCCCTCGAAAGCCGCGACGGAGGCGGTGTTGACGATCAGCCCGCGCTGTCCGTCGTCGTCCACGGGGTCGGTGGCGGCGATCCGCTCCGCGGCGAGCGCGAGGACCGTGAAGGTGCCGAGGAGGTTCACGCGCAGCACGGTCTCGAACAGGTCGAGGTCGTGCACCCCCCGCTTGCCCAGCACCCGGGCCGAGGGCCCGATCCCGGCGCAGTTGACCACGGTGCGCAGCGGCCCGGTCCCGTCCGCGGCCGCCACGGCCTCGCGCACGGCGTCGCGGTCGGTGACGTCGGCGGCCACGTAGCGCACGCCGGGGACGTCGGGGGCGGTGTCGACGGCGGCGGGCAGGTCCACGGCCACGACCCGCACGCCGCGCCCGGCGAGCATCGCGGCGGTGGCGGCGCCGAGCCCGGAGGCGGCGCCGGTGACGAGGGCGGAGGTGTCGGTGACGTCCATGGGGGTCCTTTCGCGGGGGCGGGAGGGCCCGGGCGCGGTGGCCCGGGCGAGTGACTCAGACGAAGGCGGAGACGCCGGTGACGGCGCGGCCCACGATGAGGGCGTTGATCTCGTAGGTGCCCTCGTAGGTGTAGAGGATCTCGACGTCGTTGAACAGCTTGGCCATCTCGTGGTCGGTGACCACGCCGTTGCCGCCGAGCAGGTTCCGGCCCAGGCGGCCGACTCCCGAGCCAGGGACGTGGTGGTGGCCTTGGCCAGGGCGGCGTGCGGCATGTCGAAGCCCCGTCCTCCTGCAGCCGGGCGATCTGGGCCATCAGACCCAGGGAGGCGGTGGCGTTGCCGAGGATCCGGGCCAGCGGCTCCTGCACGAGCTGGAACTTCGCCAGCGGACGGCCGAACTGCCTCCGGTCCAGGGCGTAGGCGCGGGCCACGTCGAAGATCGCCAGCTGCACCCCGGCGCCCTGCCAGCCGACCCAGGCCCGGGAGTTGCGCAGCATCCGGTTGGCGGCGGCGAAGCTGCCGGCCCCGGGCAGTGCGTTGGCGGCGGGGACGCGGACCTCGTCCAGGACGATGTCGGCGTTCTGCATGATCCGCAGCCCGATCTTGTGCTCGATCTTCGTGGCCGACCAGCCGGGCCGGTCGGTCTCCACGAGGAAGCCCTTGACCTGGCCGTCGGCGGTGTCCCGGGCCCAGACGATGGCGACGTCGGCGATCGTGCCGGCCCCGATCCAGCGCTTGGTCCCGGTCAGCACCCATTCGTCCCCGTCCCGGGTGGCCGTGGTGGCCAGGCCCCCGGCGATGTCGGAGCCGTGCTCGGGCTCGGTCAGGGCGAAGGCCCCGAGGGCGCGGAAGCAGCGCAGCTCCGGCAGCCAGCGCGCCCTCTGCTCGGGCGAGCCCAGCGCGTCGATCAGCCCCAGGATGAGCTCGTTGTGGATGCCGACCAGGGCGGACAGGGACACGTCCGCCCGGGCGACCTCGGCGTAGGCCAGCCCCCGGAACAGCCGGCTCGCCCCGGACAGCTCCAGCTCCCCCAGTCCGTGGTCGGCCAGGGCAGGGAGCAGCTGGGCCGGGAACTCCTCGCGGTTCCAGTACGGCGTGACCGCGGGGCGGACCTGCTCCTGGAGGAAGGTGTGCAGGTCGGCCAGCCGGGCGCGCTCGGCGGGCGGCAGGAGGGCGGCGAAGGAGAAGAGGTCGGCGTCCGGGAAGGGGATGCCGGCGACCTGCTCCACGGACGGGGATTCCCCGCGCAGGACCGGAGTCATGGGATGTCCTCTCGTCGGTCCGGGTGGAGTGGTGGCCCACCGGGACCGGGTCGAACAGTACGGTTGTGAGTAATATCGTACTGTGACTCATCTCACTCCACCAGTTGCGGCGCGCGGGGCGGCGGCCCGCACGCCCCGCCAGCAGCAGCTCTTCGACGAGCTGCTCGGGATCTTCCTGCGCGAGGGCTTCCGGGGGTTCACCATGGACGGTGCCGCGGCGCGGCTGCACTGCTCCAAGGCCACGATCTATGCCCTGGCCGGCAGCCGGGACGAGCTGGTGCGGGCGGTGCTCGTGGCGTTCTTCAAACAGGTCAGCCGGGGCACGGAGGAGGCCCTGCGCGGTCCGGGCGGGGCGGGGCAGCGGCTGAGCGCCTACCTGGAGGCGATGGCCGAGCAGCTGCGGCCGGCCTCGGCCCGGTTCCTGCAGGACGTGGCCGGCTCGCCCGTGGCCTCGGAGGTCTACGAGCGCAACACGCGGATCGCCTCGGCCAAGCTCGCCGGGCTCGTGGCCGAGGGCGTGGCCGGCGGGGAGTTCCGCCCGGTGCCCACCGGGTTCATCGCGGAGGTCATCTCCTCCGCCATGGACCGGATCCAGCAGCGCACCGGCCTGGGCGGGGTGGAGGGCCCCGGCGCCTACCGGGAGCTGGGCCTGCTGATCGTGGGCGGCATCCGGGCGGGCCGGCCCGAGGAGAGCCGGGCCCAGGAGAACCGGGCTCAGGGAAACCGGGCCCAGGGAAACCGGACCGGGGAGAGCTGAGCCGCGGTGCGCCGGTCCGGGCGGGCGGCGACCACGTCAGGGCGCGCCGGCCACGCGACCGTGCTCGAGGCGCAGCTCGGCGTCGGCGAGGGCCTCGACGTCGGCGGGATCGTGCGTGACGACCACGGCCATGCGCCCGGTGAGCACCCGCCGCAGGAGCTCGCGCAGGGCCGGGGCGGCGGTGCTGTCGAGGGAGGCGAAGGGCTCGTCGAGCAGCAGCAGCCGCGGGTCGGCGGCGAGCGCGCGGGCCACGGCCACGCGCTGGGCCTGCCCCCCGGACAGCGCCGCGGGGCGGCGGTGCGCCAGCGGGGCCGCACCCACGGCCTCGAGCCACTGCACGGCCGCGGCCCGGGCCCGCCGCCGGCCCGCCCCCCGGGACCGGGGCCCGAACGCGACGTTCTCGAGCACGCTCAGGTGCGGGAACAGCAGCGGGTCCTGGGCGAGCAGGACCACCCCGCGGTCGTGCGCCGGGACCCACGGGCCGCGCCCGGCGGTGTCGAGGTCGAACAGGACCCGCCCGTCCAGGGCGGCCCGGCCGGTGTCCGGCACGAGCAGTCCGGCGACGACCGCCAGCAGCGAGGACTTGCCCGCCCCGTTGGGCCCGGTGACCGCCAGGGTCTGCCCGTCGGCCACCGACACGGCCAGGTCCAGGTCCCGGGCGCGCAGCCGGACGGCGGCCTGCAGGCTCATGCCCGTGCTCCTGGGCCGGTGCCCGTGCCGGGCCCGGGCCGCGGTCCGGGGCTCCGGAGCCGGCCCGGCGCGGAGATCCCCACGACGAGCACCGCGACCAGCACGAGCACGAGGGAGAGCGCGACCGCGGCGTCGGGGTCCGTCTCGCGCTGCAGGTAGATCTCGAGCGGCAGGGTGCGGGTGACGCCCTCGAGGCTGCCGGCGAAGGTCAGGGTGGCCCCGAACTCGCCCAGGCTGCGGGCGAAGGCCAGCACGGCCCCCGAGGCCAGCCCCGGCAGGGCCAGGGGCAGGCTCACCCGGCGCAGCACGGTGCCGGGGCCCGCCCCGAGGGTCGCGGCGACCCGTTCGTAGCGCTCCCCCGCGGTGCGCAGCGCGCCCTCCAGGCTGACGACCAGGAACGGCAGGGACACGAAGGTCTGGGCGAGCACCACGGCCGCGGTCGAGAAGGCGATGCTGATCCCGGCGAGCTCCAGGTGGCGGCCGATCAGGCCGTGGCGCCCGAACGTGTAGAGCAGGGCCAGACCGCCGACGACGGGCGGCAGGACCAGCGGGAGCAGCACGAGGCCGCGCAGCGCGCGCCGGCCGGGGAACTCGGTGCGGGCCAGCAGCAGCGCCAGGGGCACGCCCAGGAGCACGCACAGCGCCGTGCTCGCGGCGGCCGTGCGCAGGCTCAGTCCGAGGGCGCGCAGCGCCGAGGGCGAGCCGATCAGGCCGAGGAACCCGGCCCAGTCCACCCGGGCGAGCATGCCGAGGACCGGCAGGACCACCACCAGCGCGCCCAGGGCCGCCGGGATCCACACCCAGCCCGGCACGGTGCTGAAGCCGCGGGGACGACGCCGGAGCACGGCGCGGCGGCCGCGAGCCGCCGGCCGGTCGGCGAGGACTGGGGGCCCGGTCTGCACCACGGCCTCACGCCCCGGGGGTCTCGACGACGACGTCGGTCGACTTGACGACGGCCGTGGCCACCCGGCCGGGCTCCAGGCCCAGGTCCCGGACGGCCTCGGTGCTCATCAGCGAGACCACGCGGTGCGGGCCGCACTGCAGCTCCACCTGGGACATCACGGTGTCCGAGACGACCTCGGTGACCAGGCCCACGAACCGGTTGCGCGCCGAGCTGGCGACGCGGGCGGGGTCCTCGGGCCGGACGGAGCGCTCCTTGAGCAGGCGGGCCAGCTCCAGTCCGTCCACCACGCTGTGGCCGGTGGCGCTCCGGGCGCTGCTCAGCGTGCCCTGCTCGATCCAGCGCCGGACGGTGTCGTCGCTGACGCCGAGGAAACGGGCCGCGTCGGCGATCCTGATCTCGGTCATGGGGCCATGCTATCCGCAGGTACGGGTGAGACCAGGGGTCCGCGGACGCAGATGCGGACTCAGCGGGGGTCCCGCCGCGGGGCGGCACGGGCAGCCCGCCCCGGCCGCCCGGCGGCCGGCCGCGAGCGCCGGGGCGCGGACCCGGGCGGGAGGCGCAGCTCAGTCGCCGGTGACGACCTGCTGGACGGCCTGGCCGTAGCGCTCGAGCTTGGCGTCGCCGACGCCGGAGATGCCGCGCAGCTCGCCCAGCGTGCCCGGCCGGGCCTGGGCGATGGCGGCGAGGGTCGCGTCGTTGAACACGACGTACGCCGGCACGCCCTGCTCCTTCGCCACGCCGGCGCGCCAGGCCCGCAGCTGCTGGAAGAGTTCCTGCTGGGGCTCGTCGAGCACCGGCCGTGCGGCACTCGTCCGCGGCGTGCGCACGGTCCTGCCGCGCTCGGGCTCGCGGCGCAGCCGGACCTCGCGCTGCCCGCGCAGCACCTCCCCCGCCGCGGGGGTGAGCGCCAGGACGCCGTACTCGCCCTGCACCTGGAGCAGGCCCTGGGCCAGCAGCTGGCGCACCACCCCGCGCCACTCCTGCTCGCCCAGCTCGGTGCCGATGCCGAAGGTCGTGAGCTCGGTGTGGCGCATCCGCACCACCCGCTCGGTCTCCCGGCCGAGCAGGATGTCCACCAGGTGCCCGGCGCCGAACTGCTGGCCCCGCTCCCGGTCCAGCCGCACCACGGTGGACAGGAGCTTCTGCGCCGGGACCGTGCCGTCGAAGGCCTCGGGCGGGCTGAGGCAGGTGTCGCAGTTGCCGCACGGTCCGCTGTCCTCGCCGAAGTAGCGCAGCAGCTGCTGGCGGCGGCACTGCACGGTCTCGCACAGCGCGAGCATCGCGTCCAGGTGGAGGGTCTGGGCGCGCTTGCGCTGCCGGTCCCCCTCGCCGTCCTCGATCATCCGCCGCTGCTGGACGACGTCCTGCAGCCCGTAGGCCAGCCAGGCCGTCGAGGGCAGGCCGTCGCGCCCGGCGCGGCCGGTCTCCTGGTAGTAGCCCTCCACGCTCTTGGGCAGGTCGAGGTGGGCGACGAAGCGCACGTCGGGCTTGTCGATGCCCATGCCGAAGGCGATGGTCGCGACCATGACGATCCCGTCCTCGCGCAGGAACCGGGTCTGGTGCTGGGCGCGCACCTCGGCGGGCAGGCCCGCGTGGTACGGCAGGGCGGGCACGCCCTGGGCGGCCAGCCACTCGGCCGTGCGCTCCACCGAGGCGCGGGACAGGCAGTAGACGATGCCGGCCTCGCCGCTGTGCTCGGTGCGGACGAGCTGCAGCAGCTGCCGGCGGGCGTCCTTCTTGGGCCCCACGCGGTACTGGATGTTGGGCCGGTCGAAGCTGGAGACGAAGACGCGGGCGCCGTCCAGGCGGAGGTTGCGGACGATCTCCTCGCGCGTCTCCGCCGTGGCGGTCGCGGTCAGGGCGATGCGCGGGACCCGGGGCCAGCGGTCGTGCAAGAGGGTCAGCCCGAGGTAGTCGGGGCGGAAGTCGTGCCCCCACTGGGCCACGCAGTGCGCCTCGTCGACGGCGAAGAGCGCGATCCGGGCGCGGTCGAGCAGGTCCGCGGCCACGGGCAGGCGCTCGGGGGCGAGGTAGAGCAGGTCGAGCTCGCCGGCCAGCAGGCGGCCCTCGACGGCACGGCGGTCCTCGACCGTCTGGGTGGAGTTCAGGTACGCGGCGCGCACCCCGAGCTGCTCGAGGGCGTCGACCTGGTCGTGCATGAGCGCGATGAGCGGGCTGACGACCACCCCGGTGCCCTCCCGGACGAGCGCGGGGATCTGGTAGCACAGGCTCTTGCCGCCGCCGGTGGGCATGAGCACCAGCGCGTCGTCGCCCCGCACGAGCGTGTCGATGACCTCCGCCTGCTGCCCGCGGAAGGCGTCGTAGCCCCAGACGCGGGTGAGCACCTCGAGAGCCGCCGGCGGCGTCGCACGCACCGCGCCGGCCGCCGGTGCCCCGGGGTCGGGCGGGACCCACCCGTTCGGGGCGTCCGGCGCAGGCTCGGTCCCGCCGGGCTCCGGCCCGCTCCACATCTCACCCACCCGGCCAGGGTAGCCGGTGCGGGCGCGGGAGCGTCACGGGCTGTGGGGCGCGCGCGGGGCGCGGCCCGGGGCTGGCGAGGTGCGGGGGTCGACGGGCGGGGACTGCGCAGCGGGGCGGTCGCGGGGCGCTCGGCCGTGACGGTCCGGGGCGCGTCGTCGATCCGCAGCGCCACCTCGCCGGCGGCGCCGTCCAGCAGCCGCACGGTCGTGCCCGAGCGGGTGATCTCCACGCCGATCCGGTGGCCGCGCCAGCGGAGGCGGAAGGCGAGCCGGTGCAGGCCGGCCGGCAGGCGGGGGGCCAGGCGCAGCTCGCCGCCCGCCGTGTCCAGTCCCCCGAACCCGCAGACCACGGCCAGCCACGACCCGGCCGCGGAGGCCAGATGCAGTCCCCCGTCGGCGTCCTGCTGGATGTCCCGCAGATCCACGAGGGCGGACTCGCGCAGGTACTGGTACGCGAGGTCCAGGTGGCCCACACGGGCGGAGACCACCGCCTGGACGCAGGCGGAGAGGGACGAGTCCCGGACGGTGCGCTGCTCGTAGTACTCCAGGTCCCGGGCGGCCTGCTCGGGGGTGAACTCCTCGGCGCACCACCACAGCGCCAGGACCAGGTCCGCCTGCTTGACGACCTGGCGGCGGTAGATCTTCGCGTAGTGGAAGTGCTCCTCCACGGGGTATCCGTCCCGCTTGGCCTCGAAGTCCCACTCGCGGTAGGTCGTGAACCCCTCGTTGGAGGGGTGGACCCCGCGCACCGCGTCGTAGGGCAGGTGGATCGCCTCCGCCACGGCCCGCCAGCGCTCGAGCTCCTCCGCCGTCACGGAGAGCCGGCCCACGTGCTCGGGGTGGGCCTCGCACGCGTCGGCGGCCGCCCGGAGGTTGCGCCGGGCCATGAGATTGGTGAACACGTTGTCGTCGACCACGCCCGTGTACTCGTCCGGGCCGGTCATCCCGCGGTAGTGGACGACGCCCTCGTGGTCCTCGTGCGCCATGGCCGCCCAGGCGCGCGCCGTCTCCACGAGGACCTCGACGCCGCCGACCGTGGTGAGCTCCTCGCCGGTGACGTCGGCATACCAGTCGAAGGCCCGGGCGATGTCCGCGTTGACGTGCATGGCGGCGGTGCTGGCCGGCCAGTACGCCGAGGTCTCGTGCCCGTCGATGGTGCGCCAGGGGAAGGAGGCGCCGGCCAGGTCCAGGACCTGCGCCCGCTCCCGCGCCCGGTCCAGGGTGGAGGAGCGCCAGCGCAGCAGCCGGGCGGCGTCGAGCGGGCGCAGCAGGGCCAGCGCCGGCAGCACGAAGCCCTCGACGTCCCAGAAGGTGTGCCCGCTGTAGCCGCCGCCGGTGAGGCCCTTCGCCCCGACCGGGGCGCCGTTGACGCAGGCGGAGGCCTGCAGGAGCTGGAACAGGTCGAAGCGGACCGCCAGCTGCAGCTCCGGGTCGCTGTCCACCTCCACGTCGGCGCCGTCCCAGAACTCGTCCAGCTCGGCCCGCTGGGCGGTGAGCAGGCCGTCCCAGCCCCGGTGCCGGGCGCCGTCCAGCGCGGCGAGCGCGCGTTCCTGCAGGTCCACGGAGGGGTCGTCCGTGGACATGACGTGGCAGAGGTACTTGACGAACCCGACGCGCTCCCCGGGCCGGAGGTCCGCCACGAGCGTGGTGACGACCTGGTCGTCGTCGCCCTGGGTGCTGACGGCCCCGCCGTCCGGCAGCTCCACGGCGTGGTCCACGGCGGCGGCCACGCCGATCCCGCTGCCGTGGGTGCGGTGCACCAGGACCCCGCCCGTGGCGTGGCGGCGGCTGAGCCGGGCCCGGAAGGGCCGCTCCAGGACCTCGGCCACCCGCGGGTCGGAGTTGTGGACCTTGGGCGGGGTGCCGTTGACCACCAGGTCCGAGCGCACCACGACCTGGACCGCGCGGTCCACGGCCTCGACCTCGTAGCGGATGGCCGAGACCGAGCGCTGGACCAGCGAGACCAGGCGCGTGGAGGTCAGGCGCATCCGGGCACCGCGGGGGGTGCGCCACTCGGTCTCCCGGCGCAGCGTGCCCTCGCGCAGGTCCAGCACGCGGTCGTGCTCCTCCGGCGGGGTCTCCCGGACGTCGAGCGCCACGCCGTCGACCTGCAGGCGCACGGTGCTGCCGTCGGCCACGCCGATGACGGCCTGCCCGTGCTCGGGGTGCCCGTAGCCGCCCTCGGGGTAGGACAGGGGGTGGTACTCGTAGACGCCCGACATGAAGGTGCCCCGGGAGGAGCTGGGCTGGGCCTCGTCCAGGGTTCCCCGCACCCCGACGCACCCGTTGGCGAGCGCGAAGAGGGACTCCACGGCGCCGCGCGCGCCGGGGTCGAGGGCGGACTCGCGGACCTGCCAGGCGGACGCGTCGATCGGCGGTGTGGGCATGGGACCACCGTAGCGCCCCGGCCCCGCGCCCGGCGGGCCGCGCCCCCCGGGCGCGGCCCGCCGGGCTCAGCGGTGGGTGAACCGCGGCGCGCGCTTCTCGGCGAACGCGGCCATGCCCTCCTTCTGGTCCTCCGTGGCGAACAGCGCGTGGAAGAGCCGCCGCTCGAACTGCACGCCCTGTGCCAGCGTCGTCTCGAACGCGGCGTTGACGGCCTCCTTCGCGGCCAGCACCGAGGGCAGGGACTTCGCGGCGACGGTCTCCGCGACGCCCAGCGCCACCTGGAGCAGGTCCGCGGCGGGCACCACCCGGGAGACGAGCCCGGCCCGCTCGGCCTCCTCGGCGTCGATCGTCCGGCCGGTGAGGACCATGTCCATGGCCTTGGCCTTGCCCACGGCGCGGGCCAGGCGCTGGGACCCGCCCATCCCGGGGATCACCCCGAGGTTGATCTCGGGCTGGCCGAAGCGGGACGTGTCCGCGGCGAGCAGGATGTCGCACATCATCGCCAGCTCGCACCCGCCGCCCAGGGCGTAGCCCGCCACGGCGCCGACCACGGGGGTGCGCACCCGGGTGAAGGCCTCCCAGCCCGCGAACCAGTCCGCGAGGTACATCTCCGCCGCACCCCGCCCGGCCATCTCCTTGATGTCCGCGCCCGCGGCGAAGGCCTTCTCCGAGCCGGTCAGCACGATCGCCCCGATCCCGGGGTCGGCGTCCATCGCGGCGGACGCGGTCACGACCTCGCGCAGGGTCGCCTCGTCGAGGGCGTTGAGGGCCTTCGGCCGGTTGAGGGTGATGATCCCGACCCGCCCCCGGGTCTCGACCAGGATGTTCTGGGGGGTCTCGCGGGGGTCGGTGCCGCGCTGCTCGCTCATGCTGGTCTCCTGGTTCGCTGTGCTGGTGCGGTTCGCCGTGCTCGTCGGCGGGATCGCTGGTGGGCTCGGTGGTGGTCGGATCTCGGACCGGGCGGTCAGCCGGGCACGTCGAAGCCGTTCTGCCGCAGCTGCTCCCGGCCGGCGGGGCCGGTCACGAAGGCGGTGAACTCGGCGGCTCGCTCCGGCGCCGCGCCGTCCAGGCCCACCACCGTGTAGGTGTTCGCGGAGGCCTCGGCGCCGGGAAGGGGGACGCCGTCCAGCTCGTCCTCGTGGGCGGCCACGTCGGTGACGTAGACCAGCCCGGCGTCGGCCTGGCCGGAGCGGACCTTGCCCAGGACGTCGGTCACGGAGTTCTCCTCGCTCACCGGCCGCAGGGCGACCCCGGCGCGCTCCTCGAGCGCGCGGGCGGCCCGGCCGCAGGGGACCTGCTCGGCGCACACCACGGTGGCCAGGTCCGCCCGCCGGAGGTCGCCCAGCGAGCGCACCCCGTGCGGATTGCCCTCGGCCACGGCGATCGTCAGGCGGTTGGCCGCCAGCTCCACCGGCTCGCCCACGGCCCGGCCCGAGGCGACGACCCGCTGCATGGTGGGCTCGTCCGCGGCGACGAACACGTCGGCGGGGGCGCCCTCGGCGATCTGGACGGCGAGGTCGGCGGAGCCGGCGAAGTTCAGGGCCACGTCCACGCCCGGGTGCTGCTCCTCGAACGCCGCGGCCAGTTCGGTGAACGCCCCGGTGAGCGAGGAGGCCGCATAGACGTCGACGCGCTCCTGCGCATTCGAGGCCCCGCACCCGGAGAGCACCGCCGCGGCCAGCAGAGCGCTCGCGACGGCGGCCCGGCGGGCGCGCCCGCGCGCCCGGGCCGGGATCCTGGAGCGGTGGAGGGGCATGGCCCGCATCCTACGCGGCCCCTCCCCCGGTGTCCTTGCGGCGCCGGCAGAGCCCAGCACTAGCATGGGTGCATGCGGAAACTCCAGGCAGCAATCATCGACGAGATGGGCGTGAAGCCCGAGATCGACCCCCAGGAGGAGATCGAGGCACGCGTCCGGTTCCTCTGCGACTACCTCCGGGCCAGCCGCAGCCAGGGCTTCGTGCTCGGGATCAGCGGCGGCCTCGACTCCACCCTGGCGGGCCGGCTGGCCCAGCTGGCCGCCGAGAGGCTGCGCGCCGAGGGCGGGGAGGCGCAGTTCGTGGCGGTGCGCCTGCCGTACCGGGTCCAGCACGACGAGGAGGACGCCCAGGCCGCCCTGCGCTTCATCGCCGCCGACCGCACCATCACCTACGACATCGCCCCGGCGGTGGACGGCTTCGAGCACGGCTTCGAGGGCGCCACGGAGCGGGAGATCTCCGACTTCAACAAGGGCAACATCAAGGCCCGCGTCCGGATGATCGCCCAGTACGCGATCGCCGGGGAGCACAACTGCCTGGTGATCGGCACCGACCACGGCGCCGAGTCCGTGACCGGGTTCTTCACCAAGTACGGCGACGGCGGCGCGGACCTGCTGCCCCTGTTCGGGCTGAACAAGCGGCAGAACCGGCTCCTCGCCAGGACCCTCGGCGCCGAGGAGCGGCTGTGGGCCAAGGCGCCCACCGCCGACCTGCTCGACGACTCCCCCGGCCAGACCGACGAGGCCGAGCTCGGGCTGTCCTACGACGACATCGACGACTACCTGGAGGGCCGCGACGTGGACGACGCCGTGGCCGAGAAGATCGAGCACCGCTGGTTCACGACCCGGCACAAGCGCACCACGCCGGCCACGATCCTCGACGACTGGTGGCGCGACTGAGCCGGTCGCGGCACGCGCGGCAGCCGCAGGCCCGGGACCGTTCGGATCCCGGGCCCGCGGCCGTGCCGTGCTCCTCCATTCCTCAGATCAGGGAGTCCGCCCGGTAGAGGAACGCCGCCATCTGGTCCCGGCTCACCGACCACGAGGGCCGGAAGACCCGGCTCCCGTCCCCGGCCACCCACCCGGTGGACACCCCGCGCTCGGCCAGCCAGGCGATCTCCTTGTAGAACGTCCGCGACGTGGCGACGTCCTGGAACGGCGACACCCTCGGCGGGGTGTAGGACGGGGAACCTGCCATCCGGTAGAGGAACGCCGCCATCTGGTCCCGGCTCACCGACCACGAGGGCCGGAAGACCCGGGCCCCGTCCCCGGCCGCCCACCCGGTGGACACCCCGCGCTCGGCCAGCCAGGCGATCTCCTTGTAGAACGTCCGCGACGTGGCGACGTCCTGGAACGGCGACACCCTCGGCGGGGTGTAGGGCGCGGCGAACCCGCCGGCGGGGCTCACCGTCGTGCCCGGCACGGCCGACCCGGCGGGATAGGCGTAGTAGTAGATCGTCAGGTAGGTCTCCCACCCGGGGCCGTCCGGGCCCGACGTGGCCACGTGGCTGACGCCGATGCCGAGGTGGGTCAGGTCCCGGGCGAACTGGTCGGTCCCGTTGCGGGGAAAGAAGTCCAGCAGGTAGTGGGTGAGCGCCTCGACCGCGTCGGTGCCCGCGAACGATCCGGTGAACGAGCCCTTGCCGTAGTACTGGTCCATCCGCACGGCCCCGGCCGGGGCGCCCGCCCAGGGGTCCGGGTTGCGCAGCTCCTTCCGTGCCCCGGCCATGGTGTCCGCCCACTGCTGGGCGTTGCGGGACAGCGCGGAGTTGTAGGCCAGCGGGGCGCGCCGTGCCTGGCGCCGGTGGTCGTTGACGATCTTGAAGGCCTCGGTGACGTGCTCCACCGTGGTGGGGTGCACGCCCGCGGAGGCCGCTCCGGCCAGGCCGCCGGCGGAGGGATCCACCGGCGCCTGCGGGCCGGCCGGGGCCGCTTCGGCGGCCGAGCCGCCCTGCAGCAGCTCGGCCGGTGCGCCTGCGGTGTGGGCGAGTTCCGGGGCGGTGGCGGGAGGGTGCGGTGCGGCGAGGGCGGCCGACGTCCCGCCGAGCAGCAGCGCGGCGGCAGTGGTCACGGTGAGCACGGTCCGTGCGAGGTTCATGGGGTCTCTCCCTGCTGGGGGCGGCTCCGCCGGGGGCACGGGCCAGCAGGAAATTAGCACCTGCAACCACACCGGGTCGAGGTCCCGGGGAAGCCCCACGTCATCCGGCGCGGCGGCACGGCGCCCGCGCACGCCGGGAACGACCGCCGTGCGCACGCCCCGGACCGGAGCGGCGCGGGGAGGCGGTGCCGTGCCCGGGAGCGCGGACATCGCCGTCCGGGCCACCCGGTAACGTGGGGACCATGAAGATCGCCACCTGGAACGTGAACTCCGTCCGCGCCCGCGCCGACCGCGTGGAGGCCTGGCTGCAGCGCTCCGACGTGGACGTCCTGGCCATCCAGGAGACCAAGGCCAAGGACGAGAACTTCCCGTGGGAGCTCTTCGAGTTCATGGGCTACGACGTCGCCCACTTCGGCCTGAGCCAGTGGAACGGCGTGGCGATCGCCTCGCGGGTGGGCCTCGACGACGTCGAGCGCGCCTTCCCGGACCAGCCGGCCTTCGGCAAGCCCGGCGAGGACCCGGTGCAGGAGGCGCGCGCGATCGGCGCCACGTGCAACGGGGTCCGTGTGTGGTCCCTCTACGTCCCCAACGGCCGCGGCCTGGACGACCCCCACATGCCGTACAAGCTGGAGTGGCTGCGCGTGCTCAAGGAGCACGCCCGCCAGTGGGTCGAGGAGGACGCCACGGCACAGGTCGCCCTCGTGGGCGACTGGAACGTCGCCCCGCTGGACGAGGACGTCTGGGACCTGCAGTTCTTCCTGGACAACGGCCTGACCCACGTCAGCGAGCCCGAGCGCGCCGCCTTCCGCGCCTTCCTCGAGGAGGCCGGCTACCAGGACGTGGTCCGCCCCCGGCTGCCCGGTCCGGGCGTCTACACCTACTGGGACTACAAGGGCCTGCGCTTCCCCAAGAAGGAGGGCATGCGCATCGACTTCCAGCTGTACTCCCCCGCCCTGGCCGCCCGGGTCACCGACGCGGTGATCGACCGCGAGGAGCGCAAGGGCAAGGGCGCCTCGGACCACGCCCCCGTCGTCGTCGAGATCGCCTGAGCCGCCGTGGCCCAGCTGCTGCAGGTCGGCCGGACGTTCCGCTCGGCCACGGGGATCCCCCACCAGTTCGCCCTCCGCGTCTACGTGCCCGCGGAGGAGCTCGACGCCGTGTACGCGCCGCTGCTGCCCCGGGCGCTGCCGCCCGAGGAGGCCGGGGTGAACGAGCTCACCGAGCAGCTCGCCCGCCTGGCCGAGCCGGGCGAGGAGCGCTGCCGCCCGCGGTGGAGCCCCTGTGGACCCTGCCGTTCTCGGCGGCGCCCCGGGGCCGGGACATGCTCGCCGCCGGGGTCGGGGACTTCCCCGTGTACCACCCGCCGCAGCGGCTGCGGCGCTCGCTGCGCCTCGTGGCGCTGGCCGAGGAGGAGGGCGGCCAGCCGCTGCCGAACCTACTCATTCCCGAGGACGTGGTCCGGGCCGCCGGCGACCAGGTCACCCGGGAGCACTTCGTGCCCGTCCACACCCGCCAGTCGGCGTTCACGGTGCCCATGGCGTGGTTCGCGCTGTTCACCCCGGAGGACCACACCGAGAGCTTCCACCACGGCAACCGCGTCCACCGGTGCGCCGTGCCGGTCGACACCGCGACCCTGCGGGTGGCGCACGCGGCGCAGGTGGTCGAGGACGCCGGGGGCGAGGACCTGGAGGAGCTCGCCGACGACCTGACGCACCTCGGCCGGTGGCTCGGCGCGTTCTCCGCCAACTCGCTGGTGGTCCTGCACTACGGGGCGATCGCGGACCCGTTCCAGCCGGACGAGAGCCCGCAGGACTTCCAGGACGCCGTGGAGCTGCTCGCGGCCCGGGACGCCAACGGCGCCGCCGTGGCCTTCCGCCGGCTCATGCACCGCTGGCTGCCCCTGGCCCACCTGGAGAGCGCCAGCTGAGCCCCGCGGCGGCGACCGCCGGTCCGGGGGCGGGCGGCCCGCGTGGTAGAACTGGCCGGTGAACCAGCCCACCCCGCCCCCGGACCGTTTCCCCGCTCCTGCCCGCGTCCCGCGATGGCTGGTGGTGGCCGCGGTCGTGCTGGTCGCGGTGAACCTCCGTCCCGGCGCCACGTCCGTGGGCCCGGTCCTGGCCGAGGTCCAGCAGGGCCTCGGCCTGAGCCCCACGATGGCCGGGGTGCTCACCGCCCTGCCCGGTCTCACCTTCGCGGTGGCCGGGGCGGGGGCAGCCGCCCTGTCCCGCCGGACGGGGATCAGCGGCGCCGTCACCGTCGGCCTCGCCCTGGTCGCCGCCGGGCTGCTGGGGCGGGCGGTCACCGGCTCGGTGCCGGTGTTCCTGGCCCTGACGGTCCTCGGCTTCTCCGGCATGGCCGTGGGCAACATCCTGGTGCCGGCCTTCATCAAGCGCCACGGCGGCCGGCGCACCGCCGCGCTGAACTCCGTCTACACGACCGGCCTGGCCGTGGGCGCCACCCTGCCGCTGCTGGCGGCCGGGCCGCTGACCGCCCGGGGCCCCGAGGGCTGGCGGGCGGCCCTCGGCCTGTGGGGCCTGATGGCCGTGGTGGCGCTGCTCCCCTGGCTGCTGGTGGCCGTCCGGGACCGGCGCGAGGCGGCCACGGCCCCGTCCCGGGCGCTGCCCGGGGGTCCGGGGGCGGCGATCGTCCGGTCCCGCACCGCCGTGGCCCTGTGCGTGTACTTCGGGATCCAGTCGATGCACGCCTACGTCCAGTTCGGCTGGGTGGCACAGATCTACCGTGACGGCGGCCTGGACCAGGCGCGGGCCGGGCTGATGATGGCCCTGATCGCCGCCATGGGGATTCCGGGCGGTCTGCTCATGCCCCTGCTCGTGGCCGGCTCCCCGCACCTGCGGCGCTGGATCGCCGGCCTGGGGGCCTGCATGGTCACCGGCTACCTCGGGCTGATGCTCGCGCCCGCCACGGCCCCCTGGGTCTGGGCCCTGCTGCTGGGGGTCGGGGGCTTCGCCTTCCCCACCGCCCTGGCCCTGCTCACCGCCCGCACCCGCGATCCCCGGATCACCGCACGGCTCTCCGGGTTCATCCAGCCGGTGGGCTACCTGCTGGCCGCGGCCGGCCCCTTCGCCGTGGGCGCCCTGCACGAGGCCACCGGCAGCTGGACGGTCCCCCTGGTCCTGCTGATGGGCACCGGCCTGGTGCTGGTCGCGGCCGGGTGGACCGCCGCCGCGCCGCGCTGGGTCGACGACGAGCTGTCCCCGCCCCGGGGGTCGTGACGCTCCGGCTCGCTCCCACAGCACCGCCCGGAGCCCCGGCCCGACGGGTGTTCCGGAGCCTGCCGCCCCCGTAGGCTGAGTCCGGTGGAGGCCGGGAGCCGGCGGCAACGACCGCCGCGGCCCGTGCTCCCGGAGCACCGGCACACCGACGGAGGGGACCAGGCCATGGACGAGAAGCACCGGTGGATGCGGACGCGGCAGTGGGCACGGAGCACGGCGGCCGCCGCGGCGCTGTCGTTCACGGCCCTGGGTGTGACGGCCTGCGGGACGTCCGGGGACCAGTCCGGCGACGACGTCGGGGAGGCGCAGCAGGAGCCGGC
This sequence comes from Kocuria sp. CNJ-770, assembly GCF_001942375.1. Classification (NCBI taxonomy): domain Bacteria; kingdom Bacillati; phylum Actinomycetota; class Actinomycetes; order Micrococcales; family Micrococcaceae; genus Kocuria; species Kocuria sp. CNJ-770. The sequence goes on along the minus strand of NZ_MKJW01000111.1, from coordinate 81,416 downwards.
CGGTGAGGACCCCGGGACCTACTCCGGGCCCTACGACGAGGCCTTCGTCGAGGACGCGGCCACCCTCGTGGACGCGGACGTGACACTCACCGCCCAGGTGGAGGAGGTCGTCTCGCCGGTGGCCTTCACCATCACGGGCACGGAGGAGTCGGATGCGGAGCCGCTGCTGGTCGTGAACTTCGACGAGGACACCTCCGGCCTGGACACCGGGGACCTGGTGGAGGTGACGGGGACCTACCGGGAGGCCTACAACGCACCGGCCGCGGAGGAGGACCTCCGGGCGACCCCCGGAGTGGAGGAGATCGCCCACTACGACGGGGAGCCCTACGTGGAGGCGACCGACGTGGAGGCGACCGACGCGGCGGGCACCGGACCGACCGAGGGCGACGCGGCCGGCTGACCCGTGCGCCGGGACCGGTGTTGGCGGTCCCGGGGTCCGGGGCCATAGCGTTAACGGATGACAACGAGAAACAGAACGGGATCGTGGGTGTTCGGCGTGGCGGTGGCCGCGGCCGTGACCAGCGCCGTGGGGCTGGGCCTGATGCAGCGCTGGGACGGGATGCTGCGCTTCGCGGCGGTGACGGTGGTGCTGCTGCTGACCCGGCGGGCGAAGGTGCCCACCGGCTTCGTGGCGGCCTTCGCGGTCCTGGTGCTGCTGGCGATGTGGGGCTCGGTGCAGCACTGGTACGCCCAGATCCCGCACTTCGACACGGTCGTCCACGTCCTGACCCCCGGCAGTCTGGCGGCGGTGGCCTACTTCCTGCTGGTGGACGCCCGCCTGCTGCCCGAGGCCCGCGAGACCGGGGCGGCGGTCCGCGGGTGGGCCCCGGTGCTGTGGGTGGGTCTCGTCGGCACGACCGCCGCGGTGCTGTGGGAGTACTACGAGTGGGTCGTGGAGCAGATCAGTCCGGCCGGCATGCTGGTGGGCTACACGGACACGGTCGTGGACCTGTTCGCCGGGATGTGCGGCTCCCTGGTCGCCGGGATCCTCGTGCTCCGCTGGGCCCGGCGCCGGACCGGAAGCTGAACCGCCCGCGCCCCGGCCGGGCCGCACGGTCCTACTCGCCGACCCGCCCCTGGGCGGCCATGAGGTAGTTCTCGCCCTCGAAGTCGGTGTACAGCTCGTCGTCCAGGTCCACGCCGAGCTGCTCCTCGACCTCGGACACCGAGAAGTTCGCCCGCATCGTGCCGGTGAGCTCCACGAGCTCACCGTCGTCGACCGGGGGGATCTCCTGCTCCTCCACGATCAGCATCGGGTCGGCCGGCCCGGCGATCGCGAACGTCTCGGGTGACAGCGTCCGGCTCACCTCCCCGGAGATCGTGACCTGTTGCCCCACATAGTTGGTCGCCTCGTCGATGAACTCCTGGTTGTACTCGCCCTCGTAGACGACCCGGTTCTCCTCCGTCGGGGTGCCTGCGCCGTACGGGGTGGGATTGCCCATGAACTCCCCGTCGGCCGGGATCGGGTCGTCCCGGTTGCACCCGGACACCGCCAGGGCGGTCACCGCAGCCAGCGTCGCGGTCAGCACACGGGTGGAGCCTCGGTCGCGGTTCGTCATGGCGCACCTCCGGTCATCGGTGGGAGACACCGACGTCACCTGCGGTGGCCGCCGGTCTCGGGTTCCCCACGCTAGGGAGCACGGCCGGACCCCGGCAAGGCCGAAGGCGGACTTCGGGTGGCCGTGGGGCGTCCTGTGACCTGATCGTGATGTCCAGGGCCGGTGCACCCTGCTCTCGTCCGCTTCCCCTTGCCCTGGGCCGACCCTGCGCGCCTAGGGTGGGACAGGACGGCGGGCGAGGGGGCCCGCACCGACCCGAGGAGCAGTGGCGCGATGAGCGACGTGACGTCTTTCGACGGGACCCGGCTGGCGTTGACCACCTGGGGGCGCGAGGGGGCGCCGATGGTCGTGCTGGTGCACGGCCTCGGCCTGTCCAGCGACTCGTGGGGGCGGGTGCCGGACCTGCTCGCGGCCGGCCACCGCGTGGTGTCCTACGACCTGCGCGGGCACGCCCAGAGCGGCGACGCCCGCAGCGGCGACTACACCATGGAGGCCCATGCCAAGGACCTCGACGCGGTTCTGGGCGAAGTCGTCGACGCGGGCGCGGCGGCCGTCGTGGTCGGCAACAGCCTCGGTGGGGGCATCGTGGTCGCCCGCGCCCACCACTGCGGCAACGAGCGGGTGGCCGGCGCGGTGTTCGCCGGCTCCGGCGGATCCACCGTCACCTTCCCCGGCTTCCCTGCCCGCGGGCTCCCGCGGCCGGTGCAGGCGGGCCTGCGCCTGGCTTGGATGAAGGCGCTGCGCACCGGCGTGCTGGCGGGCAAGCGGATCCGCTCCCTCGAGAACCTGTCCGATCGGCTGGTCCGCCGGTTCGCCTTCACCTCCGACGCCCCGCGCGACCTGGTCGAGAGGGTCCGGCAGGACTTCCTCAACAGCAGGCCCCGCGCGCTGACCCGGACCACGCTGGCCAGCGTCAGCCACGACGGCAGCCGGATGGCCCCGGACCTGACGGTGCCCACGCTCGTCATCCACGGCAGCGCGGACCCGGAGGTGTCCGAGGACGAACTGCGCAGGCTCCTGGACGCGCTGCCGGACGGAGAGCTCCTGCGCCTGCCGGAGGAGGGGCACATGCTGCCCCTGACCCGCCCCGAGCTGGTCGCCGAGCAGGTCGCCCGCTGGGTCGAGCGCGTGCGGCCCGCGCCCGGTCCGGTGAGCGGGTGAGGTCCCGCCCGGTCCCGCCGCCGGCCGGCACGGCCGCGGCCGAGTCTGGGCACCACCGCAACGCTGCCGGTGAGGTCCCACCACAGACCGTCACGGACCGGTCACGGTTCCGCCCGTGCCCTGCTCCAGGGCATCCCGGCTGTTGAAAGGATCACTTCAGTGTGCTTACGGTCGGTCGGTCCATCGTCCGTTTCCTGCGCCCCGGCTCCGCCGGCCGGGCCCGTCGCAGCACACCAGGAGGCACCCCATGACCGTCCGTGAACGCCGTTCCCCCGCCCGCACCGCCGCCGCCGCACTCGCCGCCGCCGCGGGGCTGGGTCTGGCCGGGTGCAGCACCGAAGGACCCGAGACCGGCACCGATGTCGAGGACGTCAGCGAGGGAAAGGTCCTGGAGTCCTCCCCCGCCCCGGAGAACGGCCCGACCACCGGGGACACCTTCGCCGGCACCTACGACCAGGACTTCCACGACGAGCGGGAGACCTACGTCGGACAGCAGGTCACGCTCTCCGCCGAGGTCGACGACGTCATCGGTGACGACGGCCTGGTGATCGCCGGCGCGGCGGAGAACACCGTGGACCCGCTCCTGGTGCTCTACGACATGGACCGGGTCGACGTCGAGGAGGGCCAGGTCGTGGAGGTCGTCGGCACGGTCCAGCAGTCCTTCGACCCCTCGACCCTGGACGACCAGGCCCAGGAGGACTTCACCGACGAGCTCTACCAGGACCACGAGCAGCAGCCCTACGTCGAGGCCAGCTCCGTCCGGCTGCTGCCGGAGCAGTAGGTCGCCACGGCCCGGGGTCCGCAGCCGCACGGCTGACGACGCCGGGCCGTCCACGTGCCGGGCCGCCCCGGCCGGCCCCTCCACGCCCCGTCCCGACGACCCGGAGGCACCAGCCCATGGACCTTCCTCACCTGTTGTGGAACGCGGTGCCGCCGTGGGCGGCGGTGGTGTTCTTCGCCGTGGATCTGGTGATCCGGCTGCTGGCGCTGGGCACGATCCCGCACAACCGGCGGCCCTCGGCAGCCTGGGGGTGGTTGCTGGTGATCTTCTTCTTCCCGATCCTGGGCGGGCTGGTGTTCCTGGTGCTGGGGCGGGCGGATCTGCCCCAGGCCCGGAAGGACAAACAGCGAGAGGCGGCCGGGCTGGTCGACGCGCACGGCCCCGGCACGGGCGACCGGGAGGTGCAGGAGATGCCGGACCGGCTGGCCGAGACCGTGCGGCTGAACCAGCACCACGGCGCGTTCCCGGTGGCCGGCGGGCACCGGATCGAGATCCTCGACGACTACGACACCGCGCTGGCCGCCATGGCCGAGGGGATCCGGGGGGCCCGGCGCTATGTGCACTTCCAGTTCTACATCGCCGTGGCCGATGCCAGCACCGAACCGGTGATCGCGGCCCTGGAGGCCGCCCGCGCCCGTGGGGTGACCGTACGGGTGCTCGTGGACCATCTCGGCGCCGCCGGCTACCCGGGCTACAAAGAGCTGGTGCGCCGGTTGGAGGCGGCCGGGATCGACTGGCGGCGGATGCTGCCGGTGCGCCCGTGGCGGGGGCAGTACCAGCGCCCGGACCTGCGCAACCACCGCAAGATCCTGGTGCTCGACGGGACGGTGGCGTTCACCGGGTCGCAGAACGTGATCGACCGCTCCTACAACAAGAAGAAGAACCAGCGGCAGGGCCTGCAGTGGATCGGGCTGATGACCCGGATCCAGGGCCCGGCGGTGGGGCACCTGGACGCGGTCTTCGCCACCGACTGGTACTGCGAGACCGACGACATGATCCTGGACACCGACCAGAGGGTCCCGGGCACCGGCCCGGCCCCGGACGCAGACCCACCGGGGGAGCTGGTCTGTCAGGTGCTGCCCTCGGGGCCGGGGCTGGGCCAGGAGTCGAACCTGCAGCTGTTCAACCACCTCTTCGCCACCGCCCGGCGGCGAATCACGGTGTGCAGCCCCTACTTCGTGCCCGAGGACTCGATGTACAACTCCCTGCGCACCGCGGTGGCCCGCGGGGTCGAGGTGGAGCTGTACATGGGGGAGACCTCCAACCACGTGCTCACCCACCACGCCCAGCGCTCCTTCTACGAGCAGCTGATCCGCGACGGGATCCGGATCCACCTCTACCAGGCGCCCTGGGTGCTGCACGCCAAGTTCGTGCTCATCGACGCCGACACCGCGGTGGTGGGGTCCTCGAACATGGACATCCGCTCCTTCGTGCTCGACCACGAGGTCAACCTCCTGGTCGCCGGGGAGCAGTTCGTGGACCGGATGGACGAGGTCGTGGCCGGGTACCGGGAGCACAGCCACGAACTCCGGCTGGCGGACTGGCTGGCCCGGCCCTGGTACCAGAAGTACGCCGACAACACCGCCCGGCTCACCTCCGCCCTGCAGTAGCACGGGAACGCCCCGCAGGGCGGCGGGCTGCTCGACCGTCCTGCTCGACCGTCCTACTCGACGACGGTGACGGTGGCGTCGGTGAGGTAGGGCTCCGCCTCGCGGTTGACGAGGTAGTTGGCGTTCTCCTCGTCGGTGAGCTGGTAGAGCCGCTCCCGGTCCCCGGGCTCGCTGAACAGGTCACCGGAGGCCACGGTGCCGGTGGCCTCGACCTCGTCGCCGGGACTCAGCTCGGCCGGCATGTCCGTCACGAAGACGACGGTCTGTTCGTCGCCCATGGTCAGGAACTCCTCGCCGTAGACGCCCTCCACCTCGTTGGTCAGGGTGATCTCCTCCCCGACCAGTTCCTCGGTGGAGACCTGGGACTGGTCCAGCTGGGTCAGCCGGGTCTCGTCCTGGCATCCGGTCAGCAGCAGGGCCCCGGCCACACCGGCGGCGGCCAGAGGCAGGGTGCGGTGGATCAGGGGGCGGTGGGTCAGGGTGCGATGGGTCATCAGTGTCCTCCTCGATGCTCCCGTGACGGGGGTGTGCCGGGTGGCCTGGTGCCGGCCGAGGTCCGGCCGCCGGGCCCGCCCGGGGAGCGGGGCGTTCCCGGACGACCGCGTCGGGCCCCGTGCCGTCGCGTGCTCGCACGGGACCGGACGTCCCGGCCGGCCGTTCCTCACTCCTGTTCGATGACCTCCCCGCTGGTGGCCATGATGTAGGGCTCGCCCTCGAACTCGGTGAACGCCTCGTCCTCCAGATCGACGCCGAGCTCCTGCTCCACACCGGCGACGTCGAAGCCCTCCTGCACGGTGCCGGTGACCTGGACCACCTGGCCGTCGTCGAGCGGGGGGATCTCCTGCTCCTCGACGATCAGCAGCGGATCCACCGCACCGGCGATGGCGAACGCATCGGGCGAGATGGTCTCGCTCACCTCGGCCGAGAGCGTCACCTGCTGACCCGTGTAGGTGGTGACCTCGTCGTAGAAGTCCTGGTTGTAGTCCCCTTCGTAGGCCAGGGCCATCGCCCCGGCGTCCTCGGTGGCCGCCGCGGAGCTCTCCACGACCTCCCCGTCCGTGACGTCCTCGACGTCGGTGCCGGTCTCCGGGCCCTCCGAGCCGCATCCGGCCAGACCGAGCCCGGCGACGGCGAACAGCCCTGCGGCGAGCGTGCGGGTGGTGCGCGTGCTGTGTGTTCCCATGGTGGTCCTCCTCGTGTCGATCCCGGTCGCCGGGGCGGTGGGCCGCCGGGTCCCCGGGTGTGCTGCTCCTCGACCGTAAGAAGCCGGTCCGGCCCCGGACCAGCAGGAAAGCGATGTCCGCCGACCTTCACCGGGCCTTCCGGGCTCCTGCCGGGAACCCTCTGCGCAGATCGTGACCCGCTCGTGATGACCGGCGCGTTCTCGGCGGGAGCCCCGAGGCTCCGCGGGAGGCCTAGGGCGCGGGGTCGACCGTCGCCTCGTCCAGATAGGCCTCCCCCGCGTGCTCCGCGTAGAAGCCGGACTCGTCGTCCGCGGCCGCCTCCTCGGCGACGGGGGGTTCGAAGTCCTCCCGGAGCGTGCCGGTCACCTCCACCGTGGAGCCCTCCGCGACGTCCGGGGCCGTGTACCGGGCGCTGACCAGCAGGGGATCCGTTCCCGCCGGGCCCGTGAGCACGTAGGCGGAGCGGGAACGGACGAAGTCCCCGATCGTCCCGGTGAGCCGGACCTGCTGCCCGGCGTGGTCGGGCAGCTCCGCGACGAACTGCTCGTCGTACGGGCCGTCGTAGGCCAGGCCTCCCGTGGTCTCGGCGGCGCCGGCCGGGGACGGTGTCTCCTGCGCTCCGGGCGTCTCCTGCTGGGCCGGGGTGCCGCCGCCCGGCTCGGGCTCCTCGCCGCCGGTGCAGCCGGTCGCGGCCGCCAGTGTCAGCGCCGACGCGGCGACCAGTCGTCTCGTGCGGTGTGTCCTGTGGACGGGCATGGCAGTCCTCCTCGCTCGGGCGGGATCCCTCCGGCCGGGCAGGCACGGCGTCGCCCCGTCCGTTCCCATCCTCACCCACCGGCACCGGCCGGAGGAACCGCCGGCCGGGTCCGTGACCGGCCGGGCTCAGGGGGCGGTGCGGGACGGCGCCTCGGCCCGGGTCCGGTCGCCGCCGGGGCGGCGCAGCACGACCGGCAGCGCCGCGGCGGCCAGGAGCGCGAGCAGGGACAGGGGGATCCATGGTGTGCCGGGCCACCAGTGGTGGCGGGCGGTGAGCTCGAGCAGGATCCCGAGCCCGGCGTTGCCCACGAGCACGGCGACGCCGCCGCAGGTGGCGGCCAGCCCGTAGTAGGCGCCTCGTCCGGCGCGGGCCCCCGGGTCCGGGAGGAAGACCGGAATGAGGGACAGGATCGTGGGGGTGAGGAGCATGTGGCCCAGGATCAGCACCGCGACCGCGCCCATGACCGGCAGCACGGAGCTCTCCTGCGCACCCGGGGGCACCGAGGTGAGGGCGGCCACGGCGAACGCGGCGGCCACCACCAGGAAGCCGGCGGACAGGGCGCGCCCGGGCCCGAGCCGCCGGCCCAGCCCCGAGACCGGCAGCTGCAGGAGCAGGGTCAGCACCGAGGCCAGCAGGAACAGTGCCCCGAGCCAGGCCGGGTCGAGGCCGCGCCGGTCCAGCTCGACCGGGACGGTGAAGTAGAGCTGGTTGTAGGCCAGCATGTTCGTGCCCGCGAACAGACAGAACAGGACGAAGCGCCGGTTGCGCAGGCATCCCAGGGCGGGCCCGGGGCCCCCCGCGCCCCGGGCCGGCGCGGCAGGTGCGGCGGGCAGGCGGAACCACAGCAGGACGGTCACGAGAGCGAACACCGCGATCCCGGCGCCCAGGGCCGCGTCGAACCCCCAGCCCAGCAGGGCGGTGCCCAGCACGGGACCCAGCACCGCGCCCAGCTCGCCGGTGATCGCCAGCCACACGAACACCGACCGCCGGCCCGCGCCCTCGGCGCCGCCGGCCGGCGGCCGGTCGGCGTGGGAGAGCTGGGACTCCAGCGCGGGCGAGAACAGTGCGCCCCCGGCGCCGGTGAGGACCGCGCCGAGCAGGAAGAGGGGGAAGTCCGAGGCCGCCGCCAGGGTGGCGTAGCCCAGGATGCGCACCAGGCAGCCGGTGAGGATGGCCCGGCGGGGGCCCCAGCGGTCGGCCAGCAGACCGCCGAACAGGAACATGCCCTGCTGGCTGAAGGTGCGGGCCCCGAGCACCAGCCCGATCGCGGCGGCGTCCAGTCCGTACTCGGTGCCCATGGCGCCGGCGAGGAAGGGGATGACGGCGTAGAAGCCGATGTTGAACACCAGCTGGGCCCCGAGCAGGGTGCGCGTCTCGGGCCGGTGGTCAGGCGGGGACATCGCGGTGCTCCGGCGGCAGGGTGTGGTGGTCCAGGATCGCGCACACCCGGGGCAGGGCCGCCGCCACCAGCTGCCGGCTGTGCTCGTGGCGCGGCGCGGCGAAGAACTCGCGGGTCGGCGCGAGCTCGACCAGGGTTCCGTGGTGGAGCACCGCGACCCGGTGGCTCATGTAGCGGATGACGCCCAGGTCGTGGGAGATCATGATCAGCGACAGTGCCCGGTCCCGGTGCAGCCGCAGCAGCAGGTCCAGGACGGTGCGCTGGGTCGCAGCGTCCAGGGCCGAGGTGGCCTCGTCGCAGATGAGCACGGTCGGTTCCAGCAGCAGGGCCCGGGCGATGGTGAGCCGCTGCAGCTGCCCGCCCGAGCACTGGCCGGGATACCGTTCCAGCAGCTCCGGGTCGAGCTCCACCTCGCGCACCGCGTCCAGGAGACGGGCCTCCCGCTCCTCCGCGGGGAGGTCCCGGTGCTGCCGCAGGGGGGCCTCCAGGCTGGTGCGCAGCCGCATGCGGGGGTCGAAGGAGTCGTGCGGTTCCTGGAAGACCAGCTGCACGCCCGTGCGCACCGGACCGGCACTTCCCGGCGCTCCCGGGGCCCCGGTGACGCGTCCGGCGTCGGGGGCCTCCAGCCCGACGGCCAGGCGGGCCAGGGTGCTCTTCCCGGAGCCGGACTGGCCCAGGACCCCGAGGATCTCCCGGTCCCGCAGCTCGAGCGTGACCTGCTCCACGGCAGGGCGTCCGCGGCGCCGGCCCGTGCCGAAGGTCTTGGTGACCCGTTCCAGCGCCAGCGCGGCGCCCGCGCCCGTGCCCGCGGCGGGGGGCGGCGTGTCGGCGGGGGTGAGGGCCGCCGCCTCCAGCAGGGCCCGGGTGCACGCGCTGCGGGGACGGTTGAGCACGGTTCCGGCCGGGCCCGCCTCGACGACGCGCCCGGCGTCCAGCACCACCACGCGGTCCGCGTAGGCGGAGACGGTGGCCAGGTTGTGGCTGATGTAGAGCACCCCCAGCCCGCGGTCGCGCCGCTCCCGGTCGATCAGCTCGAGGATCTGCCGCTCGAGGACCGTGTCCAGGGCGGAGGTCGGCTCGTCCGCGAGCAGCACCTCCGGCCGGCCGGCGAGGGCGAGGGCCACCATGGCCCGCTGGGCCATGCCCCCGGAGAGCTGGTGGGGGTGCGCGCGGGCGCAGGACTCCGGGTCCCGGAACCCCACCTCGGACAGGAGCTCGAGCGCCCGCTCCCGGGCCGCCCCGCCCCGGAGCCCGCCGTGCAGCCGCAGGGGTTCCCGCAGGTGCTGGAGGACCGTCCGGCGGGGATTGAACATCCGCTTGGGCTGCTGGTACAGCATGCCGATCCGCCCGCCGCGGACGCTGTCCAGCTCGGCCTCGCCCGCCCGGGCGAGGTCGGTCCCGCCCAGCCGGATCGATCCGGCGTCGAGCTGGACCTGCGGGGGCAGCAGGCCCAGGACGGACATGGCCGTCATCGTCTTGCCGCTGCCGGAGGCGCCGACCAGGGCCACGAACTCCCCCGGCGCCACCGCGAGGTCGACCCCGGACAGCACCGGCCGCGGGGCTCCGGAGGGCCCCCGCCGGCTGACGTGCAGCTGCTCGACGCTCAGCCCCTCAGGCATCCGGCACCGTCCGGGAGGGCGCGGAGGAGAGCACCATGCGGGTGCTCGTCGCCCGGGCCAGGCGCTGGCCGACGAGGGTGACGCACAGGGCGACGACGAAGACGACGAGCCCGGGGGCGAGGATCGTCAACGGGGACCGGGCCGCGTACGGCTGGGCGGCGGCCAGCATCGCCCCCCAGTCCGACTGCGGGGGCTGCACCCCCAGGCCCAGGTAGGACAGGGCCCCCACGGTGATCAGGAACTGCCCGAAGCGCAGGGTGGCCTGCCCGAGCAGCGGCCCCGCCAGGTGGGGAAGGACGTGGCGCAGCACGACGAAGGAGGGCGAGCAGCCGAGGACCCGGGCGGCCTCCACGAAGCCGCGCGCGGAGACGTCGTACGTCAGCGCCCGGGCCAGCCGGGCGAACGGTGTCCAGCCGGTCACGGTCAGGGCCAGCAGCAGGGACAGGTGCCCGGGACCGAGCACGGCCACCAGGAACAGGGCCACGACCATCTCCGGCAGGGCCAGCAGGACGTCGCTGGTCCGGGTGAACACCTCGTCCAGCCAGCCCCGGCGCCGGGCGCTGAGCACCCCGATGACGGTGCCCGTCACGGCGGTGAGCAGCGTGGCCAGCGCGGCGACGGTCAGGGAGAACCGCCCGCCGTCGAGCAGCCGGCTCAGCGTGTCCCGGCCCAGGTGGTCGGTGCCCAGCCAGTGGGCGGCGCTCGGCGGGGCCAGCCGGGCCGTGAGGTCCTGCGCGGCCGGCGGGTGGGGCGCGAGCCAGGGCGCGAGGGCCACGGCGAGCACGACGAGGACCAGGACCGCCGAGGCGGCCCACACGAGGGAGCGGCGCTCACGCACGGCGCCCCCTGACCCGGGGGTTGAGCAGGCCGTGGACCAGGTCGGCGGCGGTGGTCAGCGCGACGGCCAGGCCCACGACGACGACCACACCGCCCTGCGCCAGGGGGATGTCGCTGTTGCGCACCGCGTCGTAGAGCAGCCGTCCCATGCCGGGAATGGCGAAGACGACCTCCACGATGACGGATCCGCCCAGCAGCCCGGCGAACCAGACGGCCACCAGCGTGGTCAGGGGCAGCAGCCCGTTGGGGAGCACGTGCCGCCGGAGCGTCCGGAACCGTCCGAGGCCGCGGGCCCGGGCGGCGACGACGTGCTCGGCGCCCAGCGCGTCGAGGACTCCTTCGCGCACGGCGGAGGTGAAGTAGCTCGTCGGCCGCAGCGCGAGGACGGCCACCGGCAGGACCGCGGAGGAGGGCCCCGACCACCCGGCGGAGGGCAGCAGCGACAGGTTGAGGGCGAACACGAGCACGAGCACCGGGGCGAGCCAGTACTCCGGCACGGCGATGAACGCCTGGGTGACCGTGGTGATGATCCGGTCGGCGGCCCGGCCCTCCTGCAGCGCCGCGATGACGCCCAGGACCACCGAGACCGCCGCGGCCACCGCCAGGGTCATCACCACGAGGCTCAGTGTGATTCCCAGGGCGGGCAGCACCTGCTCGACCACCGGGGTGCGGCTCGCGTAGGACAGCCCCATGTCGCCGCCGAGCAGCCGGCCCAGCCACCGCAGGTACTGCACCATCAGGGGGTCCTGGAGTCCCAGGTCGGCCGCCAGGGCCTGGGCGACGGAGTCGTCGATCACCTCTCCGGCCACCCGGGACCGGATGATCTTGCGCACCGGGTCCCCCGGCGTCACGTAGGGGATGAGGAACACCACGAAGGACGCGAGCAGGACGGTGATCCCCAGGGTCGCCGCCCGCCGGGCGAGGAAGGCCGTCACGCGCGGTCCCGTCCTTCCGCTCGTCCCGGGGTCCTGGTGCTGCCGGCGGTGCTCACGAGGCGGGCTTGCTCGTCTCCGCGCGCAGCACGTACCGGGACAGCGGGTCCTGCCGGTGGTTCTGCAGATCGGCACGGACCGCGTCGACGGCCTGCTCGTTGACCAGCCACACGTTCACGGCCTGCTCCTCGAGGATCTCTCCGGCCCGGGCGTACAGCTCGTAGCGCTGCGCGGTGTCGGCGGTGCCGGCGGCCTCCTCCACGAGCCGGTCGTACTCCTCGTCGCAGAAGTGGCTGAGGTTGTACGTGCCCTCGCAGGTGTAGTCGGCGGTGAGGAAGCCGATGGGGTCGGCGATGTCGATCAGCCGGTTGCGCTGGCTCAGCACCATGTCGTAGTCCCCGGACAGCAGGTCCGGCTCCACGGCGGCGTACTCCTTGGTCGTGATGGTCACGGGGACCCCGACGCTCTTGAGGTTCTCCTGGATGACGGTGGCCACGTCGGCGAACTCGGCCCGCTCCACGATGGCGATGATCTCCAGCGGCCGCTCCGCGGTGTAGCCGGCGGCGGCCAGCAGCTCCTTCGCGGCGTCGACGTCCTGCTGCGGGGCCTCGGCGCCCTCGATCGCCCAGGGCTCGGAGGACGCGAAGGGCCCGGTCGCCGGGAGGGCCGCCCCCTCGTAGACGCTGGCCGCCAGGGCGTCCAGGTCCAGGGCCGAGCGGACGGCCTTGCGGAAGTCGACGTCGTCGAACGGTGCCCGGCCGTTGTTCATGTACAGGGTCGCGGTGCGCGGGGACTCGGCCTGGAGCACCTCGACGGCGGGGTCGGCCTCCAGCGCGGCGACGTTGGCCGCCGGGATGGAGAGGGAGACGTCCGCCTCCCCCGTCTGGACCTGCGTGGCGCGGGTCGCCCCGTCGGTGATGAACCGGACCTCGGCGCCGGCCAGCTGGACCTCTCCGCCCCAGTAGTCCTCGTTGCGGTCCACGGTCAGGGACTGCTTGGGCTTCTCCGACACCGGGGTGAACGGCCCGGTGCAGTGCCCGAAGGGATCCACCGACCCGCCCTCGAAGGCCGCCGGGGCCAGCACCCCGGTGTTGACGCTCGCCAGGCGGTACGGGACCAGCGGGCTCTCGGCCGGGGTGGTGATCCGCACGGTGCGCTCGTCGACGGCCTCCACGCCGCTGACCACGGCGGGGCTGAAGGCGCGGGCCGGGACCTCGGCGTCGAGGACGGCGCGCAGCGAGGTCACGACCGCGTCGGCGGTCAGCGCGGTGCCGTCCTGGAACTGCACGCCCTCCCGGAGGGTGAACTCCCACTCCAGGGGCGAGACCTGCTCCCACTCCGTGGCCAGCGCCGGCACGATCTCGCCCGCCGCCTCGTCGTAGCGGGTCAGGGTCTCGAGGCACCCGGACAGGGAGAGGATGTAGGCGGCGTCGCTCTCCAGCGCCCAGTCCGCGACCGGGGCGCGGAAGTTGTCCACCACGATCCGCTGATCGCGGTCGGCGGCCTGGGTGCTGCCACCTTCCTCGCCGCTGAAGCCGCAGCCCGACAGAGTGAGAAGAGCCACGAGCCCGACGGGCATCGCGGACCGGAGCGGAGAGCGCACGGGACCACCTCAGGTCGCCGCCCGGGGGCGGCAGAGAATAAGGACACGGAAGAGTTCGGTAAAACCCCCGGAGGCAGGTTAGGGGAACCTAACCGTCGGGTCCAGTCGGGCACGGGGTTCCGTCATGAAACAGCTCCGGTTTCACCGGCCGCCACGGATGTGCTATGGGCACCGGCGCGTCCGTGCTGACACCGCACCGGCGGCCTGGCACAGTGGGGCACGGACATCCCCCGACCGGACGACCCCGAGGAGCTCCATGACGCAGCAGGCCGAGACGCCCCGCACGACCACCGCCGGGGAGTGGTGGCGCTCCGCGGTGATCTACCAGATCTATCCGCGCTCCTTCAACGACGGCAACGGTGACGGCATGGGTGACCTCCCGGGCATCATCGACCGGCTGGACTACCTGGCGGACCTGGGCGTGGACGCCCTGTGGCTGTCCCCCTTCTACGTCTCCCCCCAGCACGACGCCGGCTACGACGTCTCCGACTACCGGGACATCGATCCCCGGTTCGGCACGCTCGAGGACTTCGACCGGATGCGCGCCCGGATGGCCGAGCTGGGCATGCGGCTCATCGTGGACCTCGTGCCCAACCACACCTCCAGCGAGCACGAGTGGTTCCGGGCGGCCGTGGCGGCCGGGCCCGGCAGCCCCGAGCGGGAGCGCTACATGTTCCGGGAGGGCCGGGGCGAGCACGGCGAGCTGCCGCCCAACAACTGGCGCTCCGTGTTCGGCGGTGAGGCGTGGACCCGGCTGCCGGACGGGCAGTGGTACCTGCACCTGTTCGACAGCACCCAGCCGGACCTCAACTGGGAGAACCCGGAGGTGTGGGAGGAGTTCCGCTCCGTGCTCCGCTTCTGGCTGGACCGCGGCGCGGACGGCTTCCGCGTGGACGTGGCCCACGGGCTGGTCAAGGCCGAGGGCCTGCCGGACTGGGACCACCAGGTGCACATGGTCGAGGGCGAGCACGACGCGCGGGAGCACGACGAGCCGGACACCCCCATGAGCACCGGCAGCCCCTACTTCGACCAGGACGGCGTGCACGAGGTCTACCGCGACTGGCACCGGGTGCTCGCCGAGTACGACGGCGACCGGATGATGGTGGCCGAGGCGTGGGTCGAGCCGGCCCACCGGCTGGCCATGTACGTGCGCTCCGACGAGATGCACCAGGCCTTCAACTTCGACTTCCTGGTGGCCGGATGGGACTGGGCGCGGCTCTCCCGGGCGATCGGGGACTCGCTGGCCGAGTCCGCGAAGGTCGGGGCGCCCACCACCTGGGTGCTCTCCAACCACGACACGGTCCGGCACGTCTCCCGCTTCGGGCTCTCGGACCCGGTCGCCTACCCCAAGGGGATCGACGCGGGGAGCGAGCAGCCGGACCACGACCAGGGCCTGGCCCGGGGCCGTGCCGCCGCCCTGGTGGAGCTCGCGCTGCCGGGCTCCGCCTACCTGTACCAGGGGGACGAGCTGGGCCTGCCCGACCACACGGGGCTGCCCGCGGAGCTGCGGCAGGACCCGGCGTTCGCCCGCACCGGGGGCGAGGAGATCGGCCGCGACGGATGCCGCGTGCCGCTGCCCTGGGCCGCCGGGGAGCCCGGCCACGGCTTCGGCCCCGAGCCGTGGCTGCCGCAGCCGGAGGCCTTCGCGGAGCTGGCGGCGGACCGCCAGGTGGGCGTCCCGGGGTCCACGCACTCGCTGTACCGCGCCGCCATCGCCCTGCGCCGGGAGCTCGGCCTGGGCCGGGGCGCGTTCGCCTGGCACGAGGCGCACGACGCCGCGACGGGCCTGCTCGCCTTCGTGCGCACCACCGAGGCCGGGCAGCGGGTGCTGGTGGCGGCGAACCTGGGCGGGGCCCCGGTGCCGCTGCCCGCCGGAGAGCTGCTCGTGGCCAGCCGGGAGGACGCCGTGGCCGACGGCGCGCTGCGGCCCGAGCGGGCGGTGTGGGTGCGCCTGACGGCCTGACCCGCGGCGGGTCAGTGGCTGGTGAGCGGCGGGTCAGTGGCTGGTGCGGCCCCGGCCCGAGGCGAGCACGGGGGCGAGCAGCCGGTCGGCCAGCGCCCCGGTCAGCACCGAGTAGACCGCCTTGTGCAGGACGTCGACGGTCAGCTCCTGGACCGGCCAGGACGCCGGCGGGGCGCCCACCCCGGTCGCGTTCTCCACCGTCTGGTCGACGGCGAGCCGGACCACGGTGTGCCACGCGCTCGCGGACCCGCCGCGGATGCCCGTGACCGACCAGACGCCGCGCAGCGCACCCAGGGCGGCCCCGGTGCCGTAGTGCATCACGGAGTTCCAGCCCCGGGGCCGCTCGTCGTCGCCCGGGGGCCGCCCCAGCAGGGTCAGCAGGGCACGGCCGGGGACGTAGGAGTTCGGGCGCCGGGTGAGGGCCTGCTCGGCCTTCTCCCCCAGCACCATCCCGGCGGCGCCGACCACGCCGGCCGCGGCGCCGATCCCGGCCGCGCGCAGCAGCAGGTCCGGACGGGAGGCGGCGGTCATGCCCGGTCCTCCTCGTCCTCGAGGCCCTGTCGCGCCAGATCGCGGTCCAGTTCGCCGCCCGGCTCGACGACCACGCCGTCCTCGCGCTGGTCCTCGACCGTTCCGCGCTCCGGTTCCCGCCCCGGCTGCTGCCCCGGTCCGTGCTCCCGCTGCTGCTCGCTCATGGTCGCTCCCTCCGTTCGGGCACCCGGCCCGGGCGGCCCGCGGCCAGTATAGGCAGGAAGCTGATCAGTTGGGCCGGTCAGTGGGCGGGGGCGGACTCGCCGCAGCGCCGCTGCAGCCAGTCGTCGACCGGAGCGAGCGTGCGCTGCAGGTCGGCGACCTCGACCGGCTGCAGCGAGTCGCCCGCGGCGCGCAGATCGGCCACGGCGGAGTCGAAGGCCGGCCGGAGGTCGGCGGGCATCCCGGGCGCGAGCTCCTGCACGGAGTCGGCCGCCCGGCCGGGGTCGAAGCCGGGGTGCGGCCCGTCGGTGGACAGCGGCACGAGCATCAGGGAGGTGTAGGCGCCGGCGACGTCGAAACAGGTCTCCGGGCCCGGGGACTCCTCGGTGGGGACCGGGGCGGGGGTGGTCGGTCCCGGGACCGACTCCAGGACGAACCCCTGCTGCTGCCCGACGCCGCAGCCGGCCACGGCGAGCAGGCACAGCACGGCGGGAGCGAGCACTGCGCCGGGTGCGCTCGAGCGGCGGGGCGGGCGGGTCACGGCTCCAGGATACGGAGCGAACCTCGGTACGGGCTGGCAGCCGGCGAGGACCCCGGACATGAGAAGAACCGCCGGTCCCCGTGGGGACCGGCGGTTCTTCCGCGGTGGCTCCGACCGGCGTCGATCCGGTGACCTTACGATTTTCAGTCGTACGCTCTACCAACTGAGCTACAGAGCCCCGGCACATCCGAGGCGGATATGCCGCGACGGCGTCGCACCCCGGAAAGACCTCTTCCGCTGTGAACGCCGCCTGAGCGACCCTGACGGGACTTGAACCCGCGACCTCCGCCGTGACAGGGCGGCACGCTAACCAACTGCGCTACAGGGCCTTGCTGTTTCCAACGAGGATTGATCTTACCAGCATTCCTCGCCGGTTGTGCAAATCGGTGGGAGGCCCACCTGCTTCGCGTACCCCCAACGGGATTCGAACCCGTGCCGCCGCCGTGAAAGGGCGGTGTCCTAGGCCGCTAGACGATGGGGGCCAGAACGCCCGCGCCGGCGGCCACGGCCTCGAGGACCGAGGACCCTGGCACGGGTGAAACCGAGTACAGCTTAGGGCTTCCCCCGGAATTCGCACAATTGCCGTCCGGGCCGGCACCCGGCGGCACCCGTGCGGCCGGCACCCCGTGCGCCGGGGCCGCGCGTGGGGTAGGAAAGGGGGCGTGATCGAGATGACCCGCCAGGAGTTCGACGGCGCCGTCGACGACGCCATCGACCTCATCCCGGACGAGCTCTTCCGGGCCATGGACAACGTGGTGATCCTCGTCGAGGAGGAACCGCCCGGGCACGCGCCGGACCTGCTCGGCCTCTACGAGGGCGTGCCCCTCACCGCCCGGGACGGCGGCTGGGGGGCCGGGTCCCTGCCGGACCGGATCTTCGTCTACCGCGGCCCGCTGCAGCGCATGTGCACCGAGCGGGAGGAGCTCGTGGAGGAGATCACGGTGACCGTCATCCACGAGGTCGCCCACCACTTCGGCATCGACGACGAGCGGCTGCACGAGCTGGGCTGGGGCTGACCCGGCCCGCTCAGGCGTCCCAGGGGCGGACGTCGTCGGAGTCGAAGTCCTTGCGGGTCTCGATCCGCTGGTCGTAGCGGTCCGGGACGATCAGCACCGGACCGGCCGCGTTGTGCAGCACCCCCTGCGAGGTGGAGCCCAGCAGCATGCCCGCGAAGCCGCCCCGGCCCCGGGTGCCGAGCACCACGAGGGAGTTCTTCCGGGTCTGCTCCACCAGGACCTGCACCGGTGGGCCGTCGGCCAGCTCGGAGCCGATCTCGAGGTCCGGGAACCAGCTCCTGAGCCAGGCCACCCCGCCGCCCAGGGCCCGGGCGACGTCGTCGTACATCACCTCGAAGTCCACGGCCGTGGGCATCCAGGCCAGCGCCCCGCTCACCGGCGGGAGCGCGCACACCACGGTCAGGGGGACCCCGAGCAGGCGGGCCTCCTCCGCGGCGTAGAGCATCGCCGCCCGGGCCTGCGTGGAGCCGTCCGAGCCGACGACCACGCGGTCCACGAGGGCCCGGTCGGTGGTGAGCTCCTCCGCGCCCAGGTGCTCCTGGGACCAGGGCAGGGGCACCACCCGGTGGGGCACTTGGCGTGCGCCGGCACGGCCGTGGAGACGGTGCCCAGCAGCCGGCCCAGCAGCCCGCCCCGGCCGCGGGAGCCGAGGACCATCAGCTCGGCCGTGCGGCTGAGCTCGAGCAGGGCGCCGGAGGGGTCGCCCGTCTCGACCGTGGCGCGCAGCTCCACCCCCACGGGGCGGACCTGGTCCGCGGCGTGGTTCAGCAGCTCCTCGACGCCCTGGGTCAGGGCGGCCTCGTCCACGGTGGCGTAGCCGGTGTCGAACCCGGAGCCCGAGAACACGGGCATGCTGTAGGCGGTGACCAGCCGGACGGGCAGGCCGCGGCGGCGGGCCTCCCGCGCCGCCCAGCGCAGGGCGCCCAGGCTCTGCTCGGAGCCGTCGACGCCCACGACGACCTCGCCGGTCGCGTCCAGGGCGCGGCCCTGCCCTCCGGCGGCCGGGGAGCGCCGGCGGACGGCCTCCTCCCCCAGGCTGGTGTCGCGGCGCTCCTCGCGCTCCGGGGACGGGTGGTCGGTCATGGTGCTGCCTCCTGTGCGCGGCCTCCGCCCGGACGGCTCCGTCGCGGCCCGGGACCTCGCCTCCGATGGTACGCGCGGACGCGCCGCGGCCGGCGCCCGCCGGCGGACGATCGGCGCCCGGGGTGAGAAGATGAGGGCGCACTGTGCACCCGCCTGCCAGGAAGGACGGTTCCGCCGATGAGCGAGGTCTCGTCGCCCGACACTCTGCCCGGGGAGACCGGGGCGACGGAGTGGGCCACGTGGGGCAGGACGCACGCCGTCACCCCTCAGCACGTCCTGCGCCCGGCCTCGGTGGCGGAGCTCGCCCAGGGCGTGGCGGCCGCCGCGCAGCGGGGCCTGGGCGTGCGCGCCGTGGGCTCCGGCTGCAGCTTCTCGGCGCTGCCCCTGGCGCCCGAGGTGATGGTCGAGCTCACCGGGCTGACCGGGCTCACGGCGGTGGACGCGGACCAGCACCGGGTCACGGTCCTGGCGGGCACCACGATCCGGGCCCTCAACAAGG
Organism: Kocuria sp. CNJ-770; assembly: GCF_001942375.1. NCBI lineage: Bacteria > Bacillati > Actinomycetota > Actinomycetes > Micrococcales > Micrococcaceae > Kocuria > Kocuria sp. CNJ-770. The sequence continues at coordinate 62,179 of NZ_MKJW01000111.1, read as the reverse complement.
AGCTGGACGCCCACGGGCTGGCGGTGACCAACCTGCCGGACAGCGACTGGCAGACGATCGCCGGCGCGGTCTCGACCGGCACCCACGGCACCGGCCTGGCCTTCGGCTCCCTCTCGGCCCAGGTGGTGGCCCTGACCCTGGTCACGGCCCGCGGCGAGCTGGTGGAGTGCTCCGCCGAGCAGCGCCCCGAGCTGTTCCAGGCGGCGCGGGCCGGACTGGGCGCCCTGGGGATCCTCGCGAGCGTGACCCTGGCCTGCGAACCGGCCTTCCGGCTGCACGCCGCCGAGATCCGGGAGCCGCTCGGGCAGCTCGTGGACTCCGTGGGATCACGGATGGCCGGGTCGGACCACTTTGAGTTCTACTGGATGCCGGGCACGGCCACCGCCCAGACCCGCATCCTCACCCGGCTGCACAAGCTCCCGGACTCCTACACCCGGCCCGGCTCCCCCGTGGCGCGCACCGTGCGCCGGCTCGACGACGCCCTGCTGCGCAACACCCTCACCGCCGGGCTGAACCAGCTGGCCACGGCGCTGCCGCGCTCCACGCCCGGGCTCAACCGGGTCGACGCCCTCACGAACAGCCCGCGGCAGTACAGCGACCTCTCCTTCCGGGTGTTCACCGTCCCGCGCCGGGTCCGCTTCGTCTCCACCGAGTACGCGCTGCCCGTGGAGGAGCTGGGGGTCGCCTTCCGGGAGCTGCAGACGCTCGTCGAGCGCCGCGGCTACGCCTTCTCGCTGCCCGTGGACGTGCGCTGCTCCGCCGCCGAGGAGGCCTGGCTGGCGCCCGCCCACGGCCGCGACACCGCCTGGATCGCGCTGCGGCAGTACTGGCGGCGCTACGACCCGAAGGTCTTCGCCGCGGCGGAGGAGGTCTTCGTGGACCACGGCGGACGCCCGCACTGGGGCACCGTGCACACCCGGGACGCCGGCTACCTGCACGCGGTCTACCCGCGGTTCCAGGACTTCCTCGACGCCCGTGCCGCGGCGGATCCGGACGGGGTCTTCCTCAACGACCACGTCCGGGAGCTGCTGGGCCTCTGACCCGGTGGGGCGCCGCTCTGCCGGCGCCGCGGCCCGGAGCGGCTGCTCCCGTCCCGGGAGCGCGAGGGGCCGCGTCCTGCCGGGCAGGACGCGGCCCCGGGGGTGCTGGGCTCCGGCTCAGACGGGCGAGGAGACCGGCTCGGGCACGCCCTCCCGAGAGACGCTGACCATCTCCTCGCGCTCGACCACCTTGACCCGCTCGCGCGGGTTGCCCTCGGCGTCGTGCGAGGACTGGCCCAGGCCCTGCTCGTACTCGTCCAGGGCCAGCCAGCCCTCCCACGTGGTGTACTCGACGCCGCGGGCCTCGAGCACCTCGTTCACGGACCCGGGGTCGGGGCGGGTGGCGCCGGGCAGCACGGGGCGGTCCTCCAGCAGGTGGGTGACCGTCTCGAGGGCGTCGGACTTGGTGGCGCCGATCAGCCCGACCGGGCCGCGCTTGATCCACCCGGTGGCGTAGAGACCGTGCAGCACCGTGCCGTTCTCGGCCAGGACGCGGCCCTCCGCGTTGGGGATCACGCCGCGGCCGTCGTCGAAGGGCAGCTCCGGCAGCCGGGAGCCCAGGTAGCCGACGGCGTGGTAGACGGCCTGCACCGGGTAGTCGACGTACTCGCCGGTCCCGGACACCGAGCCGTCCCCGTTGAGCCGGGTCCGCTCCATGCGCAGGCCGGTGACCCGGCCGTCCTCGCCGAGGACCTCGCGGGGGCTCTGCAGGAAGTGCAGGTGCAGGCGCCGGGAGGCGGTCTGCGGGGCGTCGTCGGCCCGCCACTTCTCGAGGGTCTTGACCATCACCTTGACCTGGTTGTTCTCGGCGATGGCCTGCTCGGAGCCTCGTCGTAGTCGAAGTCCTCGTCGTAGACGACGATGTCGACGTCGCGCGACTTGGCGAGCTCGCGCAGCTCCAGCGGGGTGAACTTCACCTGGGCGGGGCCGCGGCGGCCGAAGATGTGCACGTCCGTGACCGGGGAGGCCTTCAGGCCTGGTAGACGTTGCCGGGGATCTCGGTGACGAGCATGTCGTCGGCGTGCTTGGAGAGCACCCGGGCGACGTCGAGGGCCACGTTGCCGTTGCCGATGACCGCGACCTCCTTCGCCTCGAGCGGCCAGGTGCGCGGGAAGTCCGGGTGCCCGTCGTACCAGGCGACGAACTCGGCGGCGCCGTGGACGCCCTCGAGGTCGTTGCCGGGGATGTTCAGCGGGGCGTCGTAGACGGCACCGGTCGCGAAGATCACCGCGTCGTAGTGGGCGCCGAAGTCGGCGAGGGTCAGGTCCCGGCCGAACTCCACGTTGCCGAAGAAGCGGATGTCGCCGCGGCCCAGGATCGCGCGCAGCGCGGTGATGATGCCCTTGATCCGGGGGTGGTCGGGGGCCACCCCGTAGCGGATCAGCCCGAACGGGGTCGGGTAGCGGTCGAACAGGTCGATGCTGACCTCGAGCTCCCCGTTCTTCACGGGCTCGGACTTGGTGAGCATGTCCGCGGCGTAGATGCCGGCCGGGCCGGCGCCGATCACGGCGACGCGCAGGGGGCGGGTGGTGGTGTCAGCCACTGAGGTTCCTTTCGTTCGCGCGCACGGCGTGCACCGCGCGCGTCGTGGACCGGGTCCAAGTTTAGTGATGTCGTCCCGGGATCTCCCGGGTGAGGATGCTCACGACCGGTGGCCGAGCAGCCCCCGCCCGCGCAGCAGCCGGCGTTCCACGGGGTTGAAGAACAGCAGCTCCACGAGGATGCCGACGGCGAGGATCGACAGGACCGCGACCATCACCACCGCCATGTTGGAGACCGTCCGGCCCTGCTCCAGCAGGGAGCCCAGGCCGAAGCCGATGGAGCCACCGATCGCGATGAGCTCGGCGCCCATGAGCGAGCGCCATGAGAACGCCCAGCCCTGCTTGAGCCCGGCGACGTAGCCGGGCAGGGCCGCGGGGAGCACCACCTTGCTGGCCATGGTCCAGCCGCGGGCCCCGAGCACGTGGCCGGCCCGGCGCAGCTGGGGCGGGATCTGGTCCACCCCCGCGAGCATGCCGTTGACGATCGACGGGATGGCCCCCATGAGCACCACGAAGTACACGGTGGCGTCGGAGAGGCCGAACCAGATGATCGCGGCGGGCACCCAGGCGATGGAGGGCAGCACCTGCAGGCCCGAGATGATGGGGCCCACGGCGTCGCGCAGGGCGCGCCGCTGGGCGATCAGCAGCCCCAGCGGCGTGGCCACCGCCGCAGCCACCAGGAAGCCGCTGATCCCCCGCCACAGGCTCGTGCCGAGGGCGCCCAGGACGGTGCCGTCGGTGAGGAGTTCCGCGAACTGCCGCCCGACGTCCAGCGGCCCCGGCATGACGTCGGGCCGGGGGCCGAGGAGGGCGACGAGCAGCTGCCACAGCAGCAGGCCGGCCACCAGGGCGACCATCGGCGGGGCCACCTTGGTGCGGAACACCTCCCCGGCCGAGGTCCTGCGCGTGCGCTCGGTCTGCAGCGCGTCCAGGCCGGCGAGCTCCTCGCCGGCGGCGTCCTGCTCGGCGGGCGGCACCGGGAGCGCCTCGGAGGCCGTCCGCTCCGCCGCCCGGGGTGCGCGGGGCGCGGCCGGCGGCGCGGCCGGGACCTGGGGCAGGGCGGTGTCATTTCGCATGGCGGCTGATCTCCTCACGCAGTCGTGCGGTGATGGTGCGGGTCAGCTCGGCGAGGGTGTCGTCGAGTGACTGGGCGCTGCCCTCGAAACCGTAGGACTCGGGGTCCTTCCACGGCCGGGTGTCCCACTCCTGGACCACCTGCCCGGGGCGGGAGGACATGAGCAGGACCCGCTGGCCCAGCCGCACGGCCTCGCCGACGTTGTGGGTGATGAACACGATCGTCCGTCCCGTGGCGCGCCAGACGCGCAGCAGCTCCTCGTGCAGCAGGTCCCGGGTGATGGCGTCCAGCGCGGAGAACGGCTCGTCCATGAGCAGGACCTCCCGCTCCTGGGCCAGGGCCCGGGCCAGGGCCACGCGCTGGCGCATCCCGCCGGAGAGCTCGTGCGGACGCTTGTCCGCCGCGTGCGGCAGCCGGACCAGCTCGAGCAGCTCCTCGGCCCGCTCCCGCCGCTGCGCGGCGGGGACGCCGCGCAGCTCCAGGGCGAGCTCCACGTTGCGCCGTGCGGTGAGCCAGGGGAACAGGGCGGCGTCCTGGAACATCAGGGCCGCTCCCTCCGCGGGGACGGTCACCGACCCGGCGGTCGGCTCCTCGAGCCCGGCCACGATGTTCAGCAGCGTCGACTTGCCGCAGCCCGAGGCGCCGAGCAGCGCGACGAACTGCCCGCGCTCCACGTCGAGGTCCACGTCCTGCAGGACCGGGCCGTCCTCGGCGGAGAAGGTCTTGCCGAGTCCCTGCAGCCGGATCGCGGTGGTGGTCGTGGTGCTCATGGGCCCTCCTCCGAGCCGGCGCGGACGCGGTCGAGGACCGTGGTGTCCACGAGGCCGTCCAGCGAGGCCTCGTCCGTGGTCCCCGCCGCCACGCCGTCGGCCAGCAGCTGCGGGTAGGTGTCCGCGAGGGGGTCAGTGGTCCACTCGATCGCCTCGAGGGCGCCCGCGACCGTCTCGTCGGGGAGGGTCTCGGTCTGGGCGCGCTCCAGGCCCCGGTTCAGGGTCGAGGCCAGCAGCGCGGGGTCGTCCTCGTGCTCGTCCAGCCAGTCCACGGACCGCTGCAGGCCCCGCACGAGTCCTTCGACCGTCTCCGGATGGCGCTCGAGGTAGTCCTTGCGCACCACCAGCACGGTCGTGGGATAGCGCCCGTCCGCCCAGAGGTCGCGCTCGTCCACGAGGACCCGGGCGCCGTCCTGCACCGCGCGGGTGGCCCACGGCTGGGGCAGCCAGGCCCCGTCCACGCGTCCCTGCCGCAGCATGGAGATGGTCTGGCCGTTGGCCATCGGGGTGATGGCGACCGCGCGCTCGCCGTCGCCGTCCACCTCGTAGCCCTGCTCGGTGAGCCAGGTCCGCAGGGCCACGTCCTGGGTCCCCCCGAACTCGGGGCTCGCGACGGTGCGCCCGGCCAGGTCCTCGGCGTCCGTGACGCCCGGGCCCACCACGAACTGCGCCCCGCCGGACGCCGCGCCCGCGACCACGGCGAGCGAGCGGCCCTGGGAGCGGACGAAGGAGTTGATCGCCGGGTTGGGGCCCACGAAGGCGGCGTCGATCGACCCGGCGTTCATGGCCTCCACCGCGGTGGGGCCGCTGTTGAAGACCTGGGTGGACAGGGTCGTGTCCCCCAGCTCCTCCGCGAAGTGCCCGTTCTCGAGGCCGACGAGGGCCGGTCCGTGCGTGAGGTTGCCGAAGTAGCCCAGACGCAGCTCGGCCGCGTCGGAGGTCTCGACCGCGGTCTGCTCCCAGGCCGCCAGCGTCCCGTTGGCGCGCAGCACGGTGGCGGCGACCGTCAGGGCGGTCAGGAGCGCGAGCGCGGTCAGCACCAGCGGCCAGCCCGGACGGCGGCGGCCCGCGGCGGGGCGCCCGCCGTCGCCGGCCGTCACCGTGGTGAGGGCCGGCGGCTGCTGCCGGTCCACCTAGGCGTCCCGGACGAGTCCGGCGGCGAGCGTGTTGCCGGTGGCGGGGTCGACGAGCAGGAAGGCGCCGGTGCGCCGCAGCCGGTCGTACGGGTCGACGGGCAGCGGGGAGGCCAGCCGGAGCCGGACCCGTCCGATGTCGTTGAGCTCCAGGGTCGCCGCGTCGCGCAGCACCAGCTCCTCGAGGTCCAGGCGCCCCTCGAGGTCCTGGACCATGGCCTGGACCGTGGCGGCGCCGTGCTTGACGAGCACGCGGGCGCGCGGCTGCAGGGGCCGCTCGCCGAGCCAGGCCACCGAGGCGGTCAGGTCCCGGCTGGGCTCCGGCAGCTCGTCGTCGGCGCTCGCGAGGAGGTCGCCGCGGGCGATGTCGATGTCGTCGGCCAGCCGCAGCGTCACGGACAGCGGGGCGGCGGCCTCCGGCAGCTGCTCCCCGGGCAGGGGCGCGCCCGGGGCCGGGGCGGTGCCGGCCACGTCGATGCCGGTGACCGTGGTGCGCCGGCCGGCGGGCAGGACCACCACCTCGTCGCCGACCGCGACCGTGCCGGAGGCGATCTGCCCGGCGTAGCCGCGGTAGTCGCGCAGCGCCTCGGCGTCCGCGCCCGGCGCCGTGCCGCCCTGCGGGCGGATGACGTACTGGACGGGGAGGCGGAAGGGGCGGGCGGTGCCGCGCCCGGACTCGTCGACCGTGGGCAGCTCCTCGAGCACGCGCAGCAGCGGGCGCCCGGTGTACCAGGGGGTGCGCGCGGAGGCCTCCACCACGTTGTCGCCCTCGAGGGCGGAGACGGGTACCACGTGCACGTCCTCGATGCCCAGCCGGGCGGCGACGCCGGTGGCGTCGGCGGCGACCCGCTCGAAGACCTCCCGGTCGTAGTCGACCAGGTCGATCTTGTTCACGGCGATCACCACGTGCGGGACGCGCAGCAGCGAGACCACGGCCAGGTGCCGGCGGGTCTGCTCGACCACCCCGTGCCGGGCGTCCACGAGCAGCACGACGGCGTCGGCCGTCGAGGCGCCCGTGACCGTGTTCTTCGTGTACTGCACGTGGCCGGGGCAGTCGGCGAGGATGAAGGAGCGGCGGTCGGTGGCGAAGTAGCGGTAGGCCACGTCGATCGTGATGCCCTGCTCCCGCTCGGCGCGCAGGCCGTCGGTCAGCAGGGCGAGGTCGAGCCGGCCCGTGCCGCCGCCGAAGCCGCGCTCGGCCGAGGTGCGGCCCACGGCCTCGAGCTGGTCGGCGAGGATCGCCTTCGCGTCGTGCAGCAGCCGGCCCACCAGGGTGGACTTGCCGTCGTCGACGGACCCGGCGGTCGCGAAGCGGAACAGCGAGCCGGGGTCGATGGTCGGGACCTGCTCGGCGGGGACCTGCGGGGTCACGGTGCTGGGGGAAGTCATGTCTAGAAGTACCCGTCCTTCTTGCGGTCCTCCATGGCGGCCTCGGAGATCCTGTCGTCCGCGCGGGTGGCCCCGCGCTCGGTCAGCGTGGACACGGCGACCTCGGCCACCACGTCGGCCACGGTGCCCGCGGCGGAGAGCACCGCCCCGGTGCAGGACATGTCCCCCACGGTGCGGTAGCGCACGCTGCGCCGCTCGACCGGCTCGGCGGCCGAGGGGGCGGAGAACTCGCCCACGGCCATCCACATCCCGTCGCGGCGGAACACGTCGCGCTCGTGGGCGTAGTAGATCGGCGGCAGCTCGATGTTCTCCCGCTCGATGTAGCGCCAGATGTCCAGCTCGGTCCAGTTGCTGATGGGGAACGCCCGGACGTGCTGACCGGCGGTGTGCCGGCCGTTGTAGAGGTTCCACAGCTCGGGCCGCTGGTTGCGCGGGTCCCACTGGCCGAACTCGTCGCGCAGGGACAGGATCCGCTCCTTGGCCCGGGCCTTGTCCTCGTCGCGGCGGCCGCCGCCGAACACGGCGTCGAACCGGTTGTCGGCGATCGCGTCCAGCAGCGGGACGGTCTGCAGCGGGTTGCGGGTGCCGTCGGCGCGCTCGAGCAGCCGGCCGTCGTCGATGTAGTCCTGCACGGACGCCACGACCAGGCGGATGCCCAGCCGCTCCACGGTGCGGTCCCGGAAGTCGAGGACCTCGGGGAAGTTGTGCCCGGTGTCCACGTGCAGCACGGGGAAGGGGATCCGGCCCGGCCAGAAGGCCTTGGCGGCCAGGTGCAGCATGACCACCGAGTCCTTCCCGCCGGAGAACAGCATGGCGGGGCGGTCGAACTCGGCCACGACCTCGCGCAGGATGTGGATGGACTCGGCCTCGAGCGCGTCGAGGCTGCTGTGCACGCCGGCCTCCGCGGGGGCCGGGGCGGTGCTGGGGGTGGTCACGTTCGCCTCCGTCGTCGTGGGTGCGCTCACAGGTGGATCCCGCACTCGATCTTGTCCTGGCCGGACCAGCGGCCCGCGCGCGGGTCCTCGCCCGGGGCGGTGGGCCGGGTGCAGGGGGCGCAACCGATCGAGAGGTAGCCCTCCCCCATCAGCGGGTTCGTCGGGATCCCGCGGTCCTGCGACCACTGGACCAGCTCGTCGAGGCTCCAGCGGACCATCGGGTTGACCTTGACGAGCTTGTGCGTCTCGTCGAAGGTCACCATGGGCGCGTTGGTGCGGGTCCAGGACTCGTCGCGGCGCACGCCGGTGAACCAGACCTCGTAGCCCTCGAGGGACTTCTTGAGCGGAGCCACCTTGCGGATCGCGCAGCACAGGCCCGGGTCGCGGGCGAAGAGGTCCTTGCCGTGCTTCTCGTCCTGCTCGGCCACGGTGAGCTCCGGCAGGGCGTCGACCACGGTGATGTCGAGCATGTGCGCCACGGCGTCCCGGGTGCCGATGGTCTCCGGGAAGTGGTAGCCGGTCTCCAGGAAGAGCACGTCCACCCCCGGCAGCTGCTCGGCGACGAGGGCCGGCAGCACGGCGTCGGCCATCGAGCAGGCCACGGTGACGTTGCGCAGGTCGAAGTTCTCCGCGACCCAGCGGATCGCCTCCTCCGTGGACGCCTCGCCGGCGGCGGGCACACGGCCCTCGGCGTCCAGCTCGGCGTGCAGCGCGGCGGCGCCGGCCGCCGCGAGCTCGCGCAGCTGCTGCTCGTCGCGCAGCGCGGGGCGGGTGCCCGTGTCGGTGCTGGTCATGCGAGTTCACTCTCCTCGACCCGGTGGGTCCACTCGGCGAAGGTCTCGTTCCCGGTGCGCTGGGCCAGGAAGCGCCGGACCAGCTTCTCGACGTAGTCGGCGAGGTCGTCCTGGAACACCTTCAGGCCGCGCACGGTGCGCCCCAGTCCGGCCTCGGCCCGGTCGTCGGCGGCGAGCCCGCCGCCCAGGTGCACCTGGTAGCCGGGCTTCTGCCCGCCGTCCTCGGTGGGCAGCAGCTGGCCCTTGAGCCCGATGTCCGCGGTCTGGATCCGGGCGCACGAGTTGGGGCAGCCGTTGACGTGCATCGAGATGGGGTGGGGCAGCTCCACGCCGTCGAGCCGCCGCTCGAGCTCGTCGATGGTGTCCGAGGCGGTCTGCTTCGTCTCGACGATCGCGAGCTTGCAGTACTCGATGCCGGTGCACGCCACCGTGGAGCGGCGAAACGCGGAGGGCCGCGCCTGCAGGTCCAGGGCGTCGAGGTCGGCGACCACGCTCTCCACGTCGGCCTCCTCGATGTCGAGCAGCACGAGCTTCTGGTGCGGGGTGGTGCGCAGCCGGTCGGAGCCGTACTTGGCCATCACGTCGGCCAGGGCCAGCAGCTTCGCCCCGGAGACGCGGCCCACGCGCGGGGCCACCCCGATGTAGAACCGGCCGTCCTTCTGCCGGTGCACGCCGATGTGGTCGCCCGGCACGGCGGCCTTCTCCGGCGCCGGGCCGTCCGCGAGCTCGTAGCCGAGGTACTCGTCCTGGAGCACCTGGCGGAACTTCTCGGGCCCCCAGTCCTGGACCAGGAACTTCAGCCGGGCGCGGTTGCGCAGCCGCCGGTAGCCGTAGTCGCGGAAGATGCTCGTGACGCCCTTCCAGACCTCCGGGGCCTGCTCCTCGGTCACGAAGGCGCCCAGGCGCTTGCCGAGGAACGGCACCACGGACAGCGCCCCGCCGACCCACAGGTCGTAGCCGGGGCCGAGCTCGGGGTGGACCACGCCCACGAGGGCGCAGTCGTTGATCTCGTGCACCACGTCCAGGGACGGGTGGCCGGTGATCGCGGTCTTGTACTTGCGCGGCAGGTTGGAGAACTCCGGGGAGCCGATCCAGGTGGACTTGATCCGCTCGATCACCGGGGTGGGGTCGATGATCTCGTCCGCGGCGATCCCGGCCAGAGGGGAGCCCAGGATCACGCGCGGGACGTCCCCGCAGGCCTCTGTCGTGTCCAGGCCCGCGTCCTCGAGCCGGCGCCAGATCTCCGGGACGTCCTCCACGCGGATCCAGTGGTACTGGATGTTCTGCCGGTCCGTGATGTCGGCCGAGTCCCGGGCGAAGTCCGCCGAGATCTGACCGAGCACGCGCAGCTGCTCGCGGGTCAGCGCCCCGCCGTCGAGCCGGACGCGCATCATGAAGTACTTGTCCTCGATCTCGGCGTCGGACAGGGACCCCGTCCGGCCGCCGTCGATGCCCGGCCGGCGCTGGGTGTAGAGCCCCCACCAGCGGAACCGCCCGTGCAGGTCCTGGGGGTCGATCGAGTCGAAGCCCTCCCGGGAGTAGACCTCCTCGATCCGGGTGCGCACGTTGAGCCCGTCGTCGGCCTGCTTGAAGACCTCGTTCGGGTTCAGGGGGTCCCGGCCGTCGACCTTCCACTGCCCCTCGGGCTTCGGCTTCCGGGCGGCACGGGGCGCGCGCGTCGTCTGTGTCATGGCGTCGATTCTTCGCGGCTTGCCCCGGACAGTCACGCCGGTCGTCACAAACCGCCATGAACCGACCCGACGTGACACAGGGCTGGACACCGACGCCCGCATGTGCAAGGCGGCGAGCCGTGCCGGGCCCGGCCGGGCGGACCCGGCACGGGCGCCCTCAGGCGGTGGACCCGCCCCCGGTCAGCCGCGCCGCGGCGTCGTCGATGTGCTCGGCGTTCACCAGGATGTCGTAGGCGTCCGCCTCGAGGCCCTGGACGCTGCGGAAGTCACGGCGCCCGCCGGTGGCCGCGTGGCCCACGAGGCCGAAGACCAGGCCCCAGACGGCACCCAGTGCCACGCCCCACAGCACCACGGACAGCCAGCCGCCCACGGTGAACAGGCCGAGGAGCAGCCCCACGAACAGGCCGAGCCACGCGCCGGAGGCCATGCCGTAGAGCGCGGCCTTCCCGTTGGTCATCCGCCCCGTGACCTGCTCGACCGAGCGCAGCCCGGTGCCGACCACGCGCACGTGCTCCACGGGGAACCCCTCGTCGGAGAGGGCGTCGACGATCTGCTGCGCCTCGGCGTAGGTGGGCACGGTCCGCAGCACCCGGTAGTTGCCGGAGGAGGTGGGAGGAATCCGTGAGGGCTGGGTCATGGCTGCTGCGCTCCTGTTCCGTGGTGCTGGGGTGGGCTCCGGTGCCGCGCTCGCGGTGCGACCGCCGTCCGGTCCAACGGGATCCGGCGCGCCCCTGTTCCGCCCGGCGCCGGACGGCCTCGTCCATGACCGGGCGCTCACCGCGACACCACCGGGCGGGACCGGTAATGTTCCCCCGGTGGTACGCGGATCCGGGGCCGCTCCGGGGCCGCCGCCGTCGAGCCCGCCCTGTCCCGTCGAGTGCCCTTAGGACCGCCATGGCATCCTCCGCCTCCGTTCCCACGGAGACCCCTTCCCGTCCGCCGCGCAACGGCCTGGACCGCTTCTTCCGGATCAGCGAGCGCGGCTCCTCCGTGACGAGCGAGGTCCGCGGCGGCGTGGCCACGTTCATCGCGATGAGCTACATCGTGGTCCTCAACCCGCTGATCCTCGGCTACGGCCCGGACGGCGCGGGGAACACCCTCGGCGCCGAGCGGGTCGCGGCCGTCACCGCGCTCGTGGCCGGCGTGATGACCATCCTGATGGGGCTCGTGGCCCGCTCGCCGTTCGCGATCGCCACCGGCCTGGGGGTGAACGCGTTCCTCGCGGTGACGATCGTGACCACCCCCGAGCTCACCTGGCCGCAGGTGATGGGCCTGGTCGTGTGGGCCGGGGTGGTCATGTTCGTCCTGGTGCTCACCGGCTTCCGCACCGCGGTGTTCAACGCCGTGCCGCCGTCGCTGAAGACCGCGATCGTCGTGGGCATCGGGCTGTTCATCGCCCTGATCGGCTTCGTGAACGCCGGCTTCGTGCGCCGCATCCCGGACGCCGCCGGCACCACCGTGCCCGTGCAGCTCGGCGACGGCGGGACGCTGCTGGGCTGGCCCATGCTCACCTTCGTCGTCGGCCTGCTGCTGACCCTGGCCCTCATGGTGCGCAACGTCCGAGGCGCGATCCTGATCGCGGTGGTCCTCACCACGGTCCTCGCCCACGTCCTGGAGGCGGTCTTCCCGTCCGGCTCCTCGGTGGAGAACCCCACCGGGTGGTCCCTCGTGGTGCCCTCGGCCCCCACCTCCTTCGTCGCCCTCCCGGACCTCTCCCTCGTGGGCGCGGTCGCCCCGCTGGAGGCGTTCCGGAGCCTGGGCGCCCTCGCGGCGCTGCTGCTGGTCTTCACGATCCTGCTCTCGATCTTCTTCGACGCGATGGGCACCATGGTGGGGCTCTCCCAGCAGGCCGGCCTGGTGGGCCGCAACGGGCAGATCGAGAACGTGGACCGGGTCCTGCTCGTGGACGCCGCCGGTGCGATCGCGGGCGGCGCGGGCTCCGTGTCCTCCAACCAGATCTTCGTGGAGTCCTCCACCGGCATCGCCGACGGCGCCCGCACCGGCCTGGCCAACGTGGTCACCGGCGCGCTGTTCCTGCTCGCGATGTTCGTCACGCCCCTGGTCAACGTGGTGCCGTTCGAGGCCGTCGCCCCGGCCATGGTCGTGGTCGGCTTCCTCATGGCCAAGCAGGTGGTGCGGATCGAGTGGGAGGACTGGGGCCTGGCCGTGCCGTCCTTCCTGACCTTCGCCGTGATGCCCTTCACGTACTCGATCGCCGACGGCATCGGGGCCGGCTTCGTCTCCTACGTCTTCATCCGCCTCGTGCAGGGCCGGGCCCGGGAGGTCCACCCGCTGATGTACGTGGTGGCCGCGGCCTTCGTGGTGTTCTTCGGCAAGGGCGTGGTGGAGGGCTGGCTCGCCTGACCGGCTGTTCCCGCCCCCGCGAGGTTGCGGCTCACGGCCACCGAGCCGCTCCCGGTGGCCGTGAGCCGCAACCCCGCGGGAGGATGGGGGAATGATCGACGACGACGCCCGCTGCCCCTGCGGCACCGGTGAGAACTACGGCGCGTGCTGCGGGCGCTTCCACCGCGGCCGCAGCGCGCCGACCGCCGAGCTGCTGATGCGCTCCCGGTACAGCGCCTTCGCCGCCGGGGACGAGGAGTACCTGCTGGCCACCTGGCACCCCGGCACGCGTCCCGCCTCCGTGGCGCTGGACCCGCAGCTGCGCTGGTACCGGCTGGACGTGCACGCCGCCGACGGCGGCGGACCCTTCGAGAGCGAGGGCCGGGTGGAGTTCAGCGCCCACTGGCGCGACGGCTCCGGGGCGCGCGGTCGGCAGCGGGAGCGCTCCCGGTTCGTGCGCGAGGACGGCCGCTGGTTCTACGTGGACGGCACCCCCGCCTGAGCCGGCCGGCTCAGGCGTCCTCGAGGTCCGCCAGCACGCAGAACTCGTTGCCCTCCGGGTCGGCCAGCACCACCCACGTGACCTCGGGCCCCTGCCCCACGTCCACCCGGCGCGCGCCGAGGGACTCCAGGCGGGCCACCTCCCCGTCCTGGTCGGTGTCCGCCGCCCGGAGGTCGAGGTGCAGCCGGTTCTTGGCGGTCCTCGGCTCCGGGACGAGCAGGAAGTCCAGGTGCGGGCCCGGGCCCGCGGCGGGTGCGATGCCCACGTAGCCCTCGGCCTCGCCGTGGACGGTGTAGCCCAGGGCCGCGCACCAGAAGCGGGCCAGGGCCGCGGGGTCGCGGCAGTCGACGACGACGGAGGACAGGGTGCTGGTCATGGGGCCAGCCTAGGCCCGGCGCCGCCGCCGGGAAAGGCGCTGCAGGAGCGGGCGGGCGCGCTGGAGGACGGACCAGTACGTGCCCGGGAACAGCCGCGCCGCCAGGTCCGGCAGCACCGCGCTGGGGGCCACCAGCAGCCGGCCCCGGCGCCGCTCCACCGCCTCCAGGATGTCCGCGGCCGCCCGCTCGGCGGGGTAGCTCAGCAGCGCGGCGAAGCTCTCGCGACCGGCCGCGGCCTCCTCGGCCGGCGCGCCGGCCGGGGTGCGGGCGGACTCGGCGATCCGGGTCCGGACCCCACCGGGGTGGACCACGGTGACGCCCACCCGCCCGGCCAGCTCGTGGCGCAGGCCCTCGGTGAACCCGCGCACGGCGTACTTGCTGGCGGCGTAGGCCACCTGCCCGGGCGGGGCGATGAGCCCGAACAGGCTCGAGAGGTTGACCAGGTGGCTGCCGGGAGTGGCGAGCAGGGCCGGCAGCAGCCGCCGGGTGAGGATGACCGGGGCCCGGAAGTTGATGTCCATGAGCCAGTCGAACTCCTCGGCGGAGACCTGCTCGAAGGTGCCGCCGAGGGCCACGCCGGCGTTGTTCACCAGCAGGTCGATGCGCGGGTGCTCGGCGAGGATCCGGTCGGTGACGGCGGGCAGCGCGGAGAGCTCGGCGAGGTCCGCCACGACGGTGCGCACCCGCACCTCCGGGTGCCGCCGGCGGATCGTGCCGGCGACGCCCTCGAGCCCGGGCTCGTCCCGGTCGACGAGCACCAGGTGGGCGCCGCGGGCGGCGAGGCCGTGGGCCAGCTGCTCGCCGATGCCGCCGGCGGCGCCGGTGAGCACCGCGGTGGCGCCGGAGAAGCGGAAGGGGGCGGAGGGGGACACGGGCTGCTCCTGGGACGAGGAAACGGGACGCGGATACGGGAACGAGGACGCGGGACAGGGTCCGGGCGACGGGCTCGGGGTCCAGTGTGGGGCGCTCCCGCCGAGCCGGGCTTGACCGGTCACGACAGGAAGTTGACCGCACGCGACACGATCAGCTCGTGCGCGCCACCCCGCGGCGCACGTCCCGCGGCGGGGCGCCCCACCAGCGGCGGGCGCACCGGGTCAGCGCCGAGGACTCGGACAGGCCCACCAGCCCGGCGATCTGGCTCAGCGGGACCTCGGTGGTGGTGAGCCAGCGCAGGGCCGCGCTGCGCCGGGCCTCGTCCAGGACCGCGCCGAAGGTGGTGCCCTCCTCGGCCAGCCGGCGCTGGAGGGTGCGGGGATGCAGGTCCAGGACGCGGGCCACCGCCTCCAGCTCCGGGTCGGCGGTGCCCAGCAGCTGCACCAGCACCCCGCGCACCCGCGGCGCCCACGCCGAGCCCGCACCCGGGATCTGGGCGTCGAGGAAGGCCAGCGCCACCTGCCGCACGCCGGCGTCCCCGTGCAGCGGCCGGGCGAGCGTGCTCGTGGGGATCCGCAGCAGGACCTCGGGCCGGCCCGGGCGCACCGGCACGCCGAAGAACTCCTCGTAGACCCGCAGCGGCGCGGCGGGGCGGTGGTCCAGGTCGACCGTGCGCAGCCCGTAGCGGCCGCCGACCAGCGAGGTGAGGGCCCGGTGCAGCAGCCCCAGCCCGAGGTCGGTGCCCTGCGGGCTGCCGTGCCCGCCCCGGGCCGCCGGGGCGTGCCCGCCGTAGCGCACGGCCGTCACCCCCCGGGCGCCGTAGGGGTCCTCGACCAGCGCCAGCTCGAGGGAGGGCGCGTGCACGAAGAGGTAGCGGGACGCGCACTCCAGGGCGTCGCGCACCGTCTCGGAGTGGCGGGCGGCGAGCGCCAGCGGGCCGAGCACGCCCGGGTCCTGGCGGGCGGCGACCCGCAGCCCCAGGTCGGGGCAGGCCAGCTCCCGGGCGGCGGCCTCCAGCACCCGCCCGACGGCCCGCTCCGGGACCAGGAGGTCGTCGGTGTCCAGGGCGGCACGGGGCAGGCCGGCGGCGTCGGCGAGCGCCTCGGCGTCGCCCCCGAGCTCGGCCACCGCGGCGCGGAAGCCGCGCAGCCCCGCGGAACGGATGACGGACATGTCGCCCAGGGTCAAGCAATCGTCGTGCAGCGTCAAGTGCTGCCGGGCGCCGCGGGGGATCCTGGACCCATGTCAGCCACTTTCCCCACCCCCGAGAACCCCGCCGGGGCGGAGCACCGCGACGTCGTGGTCGTCGGCGCGGGCCTGTCCGGCATCGGCGCGGCCTACCGCCTGCAGACCGAGTGCCCCGGCCTGTCCTACGCCGTCCTGGAGGCGCGCGACGGGATGGGCGGGACCTGGGACCTCTTCCGCTACCCCGGCGTCCGCTCGGACTCCGACATGTTCACCCTGGGCTACTCCTTCAAGCCCTGGCGGGACCCGCAGTCCATCGCCGACGGCCCCTCGATCCTCGCCTACATCCGCGAGACGGCCGAGGAGTTCGGCATCGACCGGCACATCCGCTACCGCACCAAGGTGGTCTCGGCCGACTGGTCCTCCGCGGATGCCCGGTGGACGCTGGGCCTCCAGGAGCGCGACGACGAGGGCGGGCTCCGGCGGCGCACGATGACGTGCTCCTTCCTGTACTCCTGCGCCGGGTACTACGACTACGAGCGGGGGCACGACCCCGTCCTGCCCGGGATCGAGGAGTTCGGGGGCCGGGTGGTGCACCCGCAGTTCTGGCCCGAGGAGCTGGACTGGAGCGGGCAGCGGGTGGTGGTGATCGGCAGCGGCGCCACGGCGGTGACCCTGGTGCCGGCGATGGCCGCGGACGCGGCGAGCGTGACGATGCTGCAGCGCTCCCCCACCTGGATCAGCGCGGTGCCCGGCCGGGACCGGCGCGCCGACGCCCTGCGCCGGGCCCTGCCCCCGGGGCCGGCCCACCGGCTGATCCGGACGAAGAACATCCTGTTCAGCACGGCCGTATACCAGTTCTGCCGGCGCCGCCCGGCCGCGGCGCGGGAGTACTTCACGTCCCGGGCCGCGCGCATCCTCGGCTCGGAGGAGCTCGTGGCCGAGCACTTCACCCCGTCCTACGACCCCTGGGACCAGCGGCTGTGCGCCGTGCCCAACGCGGACCTGTTCAAGGCGCTGCGGCGGGGCCGGGCCGACGTGGTCACCGACACGATCGACACGTTCGTGCCCGAGGGGATCCGGCTGAGCAGCGGCCGGGTCCTGGAGGCCGACGTGGTGGTCACCGCCACGGGGCTGAGGCTGCTGCCCTTCGGCGGGATCGCCCCCACGGTGGACGGCGCCCCGGTGGAGCTGTCGGAGCAGTTCGTCTGGAACGGCGCCATGCTCACGGGCGTGCCCAACTTCGCGCTGTGCATCGGCTACACCAACGCCTCGTGGACGCTGCGGGCCGACCTGACGCACCGCCTGGTCTGCAAGGTGCTCCAGCACCTGGAGCGCCACGACGCCGCCGCCGTGGTGCCCAAGGCCGCCCCGGGCATGACCGAGCACCCGCTGCTGGACCTCACATCCGGCTACGTCCGGCGCTCGATCGACGCGTTCCCCCGCCAGGCGACCGCCACCCCTGGCGGGTGCGGCAGAACTACCTGCTGGACTCGGCGACCACCCTGCGCACCCCGCTGTCCCGGACCCTCGACCTGATCCCCCGCCCCGCCGCCCGCCCCGCGGCCGCACCCCAGGAGACCCACGCATGACCGAGCAGCACACCTCGCAGCCCGCCGCCGGCGCCCCGGGGGCCACGACGACGGTGCAGGTCGCCGGCCGGCCCGTGCGCATCCGCCTCTCCGGGCCGGAGCAGGCCCCGCCCGTGGTGCTGCTGCACGGGATCGGGCGCAGCCTCGAGGACTGGTCGGCCGCCCACGAGCTGCTCGCCCGGGACCACCGGGTGCTGAGCACCGACCTGCCCGGCTTCGGACTGAGTCCCGCGGGCCCGGAGAAGCCGGGACTCGGGGCGTTCGCCCGTGCCGTGGTCGGGGTGCTCGACGCGGTGGGCGAGGACCGCCCGGTGCACCTGATGGGCAACTCGCTGGGCGGCGCCGTGGCCATGACCGTGGCCGCGGAGCACCCGGAGCGGGTGGCGAGCCTGCTGCTGGCCAACAGCGCCGGGTTCGGCCGGGAGGCCAACGTCTCCCCGCTGCCCATGGTCTGGGCCGCGCTGTCCCGCCTGCCCGTGGTGGGCGCCCGGTTCCGCCCGCTGGCCAGGGCCGCCGCGGTGCGCTCGAACCAGAACTGCTTCTTCGACCCGGCGCTGGCCACGCCCGAGCTCCTCCGGCACGCGGCGACGGTGGGCTCGCAGCCGGACTTCCGGGCCACCTTCCTGGGCACCTACCGCAGCATCGGGCTGCCGGTGGTGGGCGTGCTGCCCGGCTGGCGCCGGGCCCTGCTCGAGAAGATCCGTGCCTCCGGGCTGCCCGTGCTCGTGCTGTGGGGCGACGCCGACGCCGTGCTGCCCGCCCACCACGCCGACGCCGCGGCCGCCGCCCTGCCCGGGGCCCGCCTGCACGTGTTCCCGGACACCGGGCACATGCCGCAGATCGAGCGGACCGCGGAGCTGGTGGAGCTGGCCCGGGAGTTCGTGGCCTCCGCCGAGGATCGCCGCGCGGCCTCCTGATCCCGCGGCGCACCGCGGGCGGCACCACCGAGCATGACTCCCGGCCGATCAGGTCCTTTCGAGCATGCACACCCGGACACCTTCCGGCCGGAAAGCGCTTTCTGCTACCGTCCTGCCCAGCACCCCCAGTGACCCCCATCACAGTTCTTCCCCTCACCGGGGCGTGCCCACCGCAACGACGGAAGAGGGATCATGCGCCCACGCGCCTCGCACTTGTCCATGTCCTTGTCCTTGTCCACCGCCGCCGTACTGGCGCTGCTCACGGCGTCCCCCGCCGCGGCCGCCCCCGGCCCGCTCGCCGACCCGACGGCCCGGTCGGCCCGCACCCCGGTCGAGCGGCAGGTGCTGCCCGCCGGTGACGGCTGGGCCTCCGCCGACGGCGGGACCACCGGCGGGGCTGCGGCCGCCCCCGCCGACGTCCACGACGTCGACGACCGGGCCGGGCTCCTCGAGGCGCTCGCCGCCTCGGGCGAGCGGCCGAAGATCATCCGCGTGCACGGCAGGATCGACGCCAACACGGCGCCCGACGGCTCCGCGCTGAGCTGCGCGGACTACGCGGCCGGCACCGGCTACGACCTGGAGCAGTACCTGCAGGACTACGACCCCGCCACCTGGGGCCGGGACCGTGACCCGGCGGGGGCCCAGGAGGACGCCCGCCGTGCCGCGGCCGCGAACCAGGCCCGCACGATCCGCTGGGACGTCCCCGGCAACACCACGATCGTCGGCGCCGGCCCGGACAGCGAGATCCGCGGCGCCGCGCTGCGGATCAACGGGGCCGACAACGTCATCCTGCGCAACCTGACGTTCTCCGACGCCGCCGACTGCTTCCCGGCCTGGGACCCGGGCGACGGCAGCACCGGGGCCTGGAACAGCGAGTACGACCTGCTGCAGGTCATCAACGGCGCCACCCACGTGTGGGTCGACCACTCGGAGTTCACCGACGCCCCGAACCCCGACAGCGGGCAGCCCAGCTACTTCGGCACCCCCTACCAGGTGCACGACGGCGCCCTCGACGTGACCAACGGGTCGGACCTGGTCACGATCTCCTACAACCGGTTCACCGACCACGACAAGCTGATGCTCATCGGGTCCACCGACTCCCCCACCCGGGGGGACCCCGGCAGACTGCGGGTGACCGTCCACCACAACGTGTTCGAGGACGTCGGCCAGCGGGCCCCCCGGGTGCGCTACGGCCAGGTGGACGTCTACAACAACCACTACGTGGTGCCCGAGGACGGGTCCGTGCCCTTCGTGTACTCCCTGGGCGCGGGGATCGAGTCGCACCTGTACGCGGAGGCCAACGCCTTCACCCTGCCCGCCGGCACGGACCCCGCGCGGCTCATCGGCCGCTACAAGGGCTCGGTCGTCGCCACCGTGGACAACACCGTGAACGGCAAGGAGGTCGACCTCCGGGCCGCCTACAACGCCGCCGTCCCCGAGAGCGCGCAGCTGGCCCACGACACCTCCTGGACGCCCACGCTGCGCACCAAGGTGCACTCCGCCCAGGCGGTGCCGGCGCTGCTCGCCCGCACCACCGGTCCCGTGCTCAGCACCGGCGGGAACCGGTGAGCCCCGCCGCGCCGACCCGGCGCACCCTCCTGACCGCGTTCGCGCTGGCGGCCGGCAGCACCGCCCTGACGGGCGCGGCGGGCACCCCGGCCCTGGCCGCGCCGGGGGCCACCGGCAACAACGGCGGGATGCGGCGCACCCGCCCGGCGCTGTTCGTCGTCGGCGACTCGACGTCGTCCGCCTACCAGCACTCCGAGCGCCCCCGCGCGGGCTGGGGACAGGCCCTGCCCCTGCTGCTGGGCCCCCGGGCCGGCGTGGCCGACTACGCCTGGTCCGGGGCCTCGTCCAAGAGCTACGCGGACGCCGGGCTGCTCGACCGGGTGCTGGGCATGCTCCAGCCCGGCGACCACCTGCTCATCGCGTTCGGCCACAACGACGAGAAGGTCCAGGACCCGGCCCACGGCACGCTGCCGGGCTCCACCTTCGAGGCGTACCTGCGCCGCTACGTCGACGGCGCCGTCGCGCAGGGCGCGCAGCCGGTGCTGGTCACCCCGGTGGAGCGCCGGCGCTTCGACGCCTTCGGGGCGGCCCGGGACACCCACGGGGCCTATCCCCAGGCCGTGCGCGACCTCGCGGCGGCCACCGGCACACCCCTGGTGGACCTGACCGCCTCCTCCAAGGACCTGTGGCAGCGCCTCGGCCCCGAGGGGACGACCTCCCACTTCCTGCACCTGGCGCCGGGCGAGCACCCGCAGTACCCGCAGGGCTCGGCGGACAACACCCACTTCCAGGCCCTCGGCGCCCTCGCGGTGGCCCGGCTGGTCGCCCGCGAGCTGCGGTCGAAGCGGATCGTGCCGCCGGGCTGGTTCGCGGACACCGGCGCGGCGGCCGACCCGCTGGGCCGGATGCACTGGCCCGCCGAGCGGCCCGTGGACACCCCCGTGGTGCTCGACGTCGGTCCCGGCGAACGGTTCCGCACCGTGCAGTCCGCCGTGGACGCGGCGGAGCCCGGCGGCGCCCGCCGGACGGTGATCCGGATCCACCCCGGGGAGTACCGGGAGGTCCTGCACGTGCCGTCGAGCAGACCCCGGATCTCCCTGGTCGGGACGGGCGAGGGACCCGAGGACGTGGTGCTGGTGCACGACAACGCCTCCGGGACCCTCAAGCCCGACGGGAGCGGTCCGTTCGGCACGTTCGGCAGCGCCTCTGCCCGGGTGGACGGCGCGGACTTCGTCGCGCGGAACCTGACGTTCGGCAACGACTTCGACGAGGCCGCGCACCCGGGGATGAAGAACCGCCAGGCGGTGGCCCTGCACCTGACCGGCGACCGGGCGGTCCTCTCCGGGGTGCGCCTCCTCGGCAACCAGGACACCCTGCTGGTCAACTCCCCGGACAGCGGCGTGGCCGCGCGGTCCTGGTTCGACCGGTGCTACGTCGAGGGCGACGTCGACTTCGTGTTCGGCCGCGGCACCGCGGTGTTCGACGGCTGCGAGCTCCGGTCCCTCGACCGCGGCTCCGACAGCAACAACGGGTACGTCACGGCCGGCAGCCAGGACCTGAGCGTCGAGCGCGGGTACCTGTTCAGCGGCTGCCGCTTCACGTCCGGGGCCGCCGCCGGCACCGTGCACCTCGGCCGCCCCTGGCACCCCGGCGGTGACCCCCGGGCCGTGGCGCAGGTGCTCGTGCGCGACTCCTGGCTCGGCGCCCACATCGCGGCGAGCCCGTGGACGGACATGAGCGGCTTCTCGTGGCGGGAGGCCCGCTTCGCCGAGCACGCCAACCGCGGCCCGGGCGCGCGGCTCACCCCGGACCGCCCCCAGCTGCCGGCCGGCGAGGCGGAGCGCTTCACCGTCCGCGACTACCTCGCGGGCGAGGACGGCTGGGCCCCGCAGCTGGCCGGCACGGCGGTCGACAGCACCGCCCTGCTCGACCTGCCGGGCTGACCCGGCCGCCACGAGGGGCGGTGGCCCGCCGGGCGGCGACGTCCCCGGCGGGCCACCGCTCCCTCCCGCACACGTCCCCGTGGGCCGCCGCCCGCGCGTCCTCGTCCGGGGTGCTGGTACAGTTCTGCCGCCGGCACGCGCACGCGCCGGCCTCGACTGCGGCGAGGGGGTCCGCACACAGGACGGAACGGGTGGGCCTGCCCATGGTGGATTCGACGACGGCCGACGCGCGCTCCGTGCAGCTGGAGGACCTGCTGCTGGCCTCCGAGGACCTGACGGACTTCCTCCAGCAGTTCGTGCGCAGCACGGCGCGGCACCTCGCGGAGGACGCCGACGACCTGTGGTGCTCGATCACCCTGGTCCGGGGTGCCGCCGCGGCCACGGTGGTCGCCAGCCACGAGCGGGCCGCCGCCCTGGACGAGGTCCAGTACGCCTTCGACGGCGGCCCGTGCCTGAGCGCGGCCGAGCGGCACCGGGTCGTGCTGCTGGCCGACACCCGCACCGACCGGCAGTGGCCGGCCTACAGCCGGGCGGCCGCGGAGCACGGGGTCCGCTCCGTCCTGGCCGTGCCCTTCGAGCTGGAGGACCGGGCCCGGGCGGCGCTGAACGTCTACTCAGGGACGCTGCGCCCGTTCGACGCCCGGACCACGGCGGCGGTCGAGCGGGAGGTCGCACTGGCCTCCCGGGCCCTGCGCCTGGCCCTGCGCCTGGCCCGGCACCGGGAGACGCAGACCGACCTGGCTGCGGCGATGGCCTCGCGCACCACGATCGACATGGCCATCGGGCTGGTGATGGCCCGCCAGGGCTGCACCCAGGACGACGCCGTGGCCCTGCTGACCGCCGCGTCCAACCACCGCAACGTCAAGCTGCGCGACGTCGCCGCCGAGCTGGTGGCGGCGGCCAACGACGGGCCGACGAGCACGCACTTCAACCCGTCCGCCCCGCCCGCGTCGCGGTCCCGGCCCGTGCCGTCCCCGGTGGACGGGAGCGTGGTCTGAACTTGACCGCACCCCGGGTCCCCCGGTGCCGGCGGTGGCGCCCCGGATGCCGCGCGGCTAGGATCGAGGAGTGCGTCGAGTAGTCGGCCGCGACTTTGTCGTAGCCAGCGAAAGAAGCTCCCGTGCACTCTGTTCCCGCCACCCCCGTCACCGCCCCGACCGTGGCCGTCCTGGGCGGTGACGCCGATCCCGCGCCGGCGCCCGGCCGGGCCGGGCTCGCCGCCGCGGACGCAGGGCCCGCCGACGAGACCGCTCTCGCTCCTGACGAGGAGTTCCCGGAGGGCCTGGAGGAACTCCCCCTGGCCGAGCTGCAGGTGCTCCACAGCCGCGTCACCCGCCAGGCCGAGCACGAGCACCTCTCCCCCGAGGGACCGCACCCGCTCACCCGGGACCGGCAGCACGACGTGGCGGCCGAGCTCGCGGCCCGGGGTCCTCGCCGCGCCGGGTGAGCCCCCGCGCCGGCCGCGGTCCGTCAGGCCCGGGGCGGGGTGCGGCCGGCGTCGTCGTGGAAGACGTCCTCGACCGGCCGGCCGAAGAACCGCGCCAGGGCGAGGGCCACGGACAGGGACGGCTCGGACCGGCCGTTCTCGACCGCGTAGATCGTCTGCCGGGAGACCCCCACGGCGATGGCCAGCTGCCCCTGCGACAGGGTCCGGGCGGCCCGCAGCGCCTTCAGCTCGTTGCGCACCTGCGACCACCTCCTCGGACACCCTCGTCGGTTACCAAGCAACCTTAGCGGCTTCGGCGGCGCACTGCCGAGCAACTCCCGGCGAGCACCTGCGTGTCCCCCGGATCCCCGCGCGGGGCGCGTCACGGGGCGTGCGGCGCCCGGGGCGGGACGGCGTCGCGGCGCGAGGGCGTCCCGGCGACGAAGGAGCGGGCCCAGGCCCCGTCCTTGTACTGGGCGGGCACCGCTCCGCCCAGCAGCTCGCGGCCGAGCGCGGCGGCCTCCGGCGAGCCCTCCGCCGGCAGCGGCACGGCGGAGGCGGCCAGCACGATGTTGCCGTAGCGGCGGCCCTTGAGCATCGCCGGGTCGGCCACGGCGCCGACGTGCTCGAAGACCTCGGACAGCGCGGCCAGCTCGGCCCGCGCCCCGGCGAGGTCCCGGGTGTCCCCGCAGTTGAGCACGTACAGCCCGCCCGGGGCCAGCACACGGGCCACGCGCCGGGCGAACTCCACCGTGGTGAGCGGTTCCGGGGTCGTGGACCCCGCGAACACGTCCCGGACCACCACGTCCCGGGTGGCCGCCGTCAGCGACTCCGTGACGGCGCGGGCCTCCCCCACTCGGATCCGCAGCCGCGGGGCGCGCGGGAGGTCGAACCACTGCCGGACCAGCTCGGCGAGCCGGCCGTCGAGCTCCACGACGACCTGCCGTGCGGCCGGATAGGCGTGGGCGAGGTACCGGGCCATCGAGCAGGCGCCCCCGCCCAGGTGCAGGACGCGCAGCGCGGCGGGGTCCAGGTGCGCGCCGACGTGGGCGTGGACGAGCGCGGCGATCCAGCGCATGTACTCGAAGTCCAGCCGCTCGGGGTGCTGCGGGTCCACGTGGGAGGAGGGCACCCCGTTGACGTGGAGCACCCAGGAGCCGGGAGCGTACTCGTCGGGCACCAGCTCGGCGGTGCCGGTGGAGATCTCGTAGCTGCCGGCCGCGGGGCCGCCCGGGGCGGCGGGCTCCGGCGCCCGGCGCCCGCGGCGGGCCGCGCGGCTCACGCCGGACCCGTCCGCACCATCCGGTGCATGTGCTGCCCGGTCCACGGCCCGCCGGCGGGAAAGGATTCCTCGAAGGCTCGGAAACCGTGCTTGGCGTAGAAGTGCTCGGCGCGGTCGTTGCCGTCCATGATCCACAGGTAGGCGTCCGCGGGGCCGACGGCGGCCTCCAGCAGCGCCGCGCCCAGTCCGGTGCCGTGCGTCGCGGCGAGGGTGTAGAGCTGGAACAGCTGCCGGGGGACCACCGGGGCGGGCACCCCGGCGCGGGTCTCCCACGCGGCGGGTGCCGGTCCGGCGGAGACCAGCCCGAGGGCGGCTCCGTCGTCGTCGAGCGCCCAGAGGGTGCGCACGCGCGGGTCGGCGAGGAGGTCGCGGTCGTAGCCGGCCGTGCGGTCGGCCGCGTCGCGCTGCCGGTCGGCGAAGGCGTCGCCGAAGAGCGGGCGGTAGGTCTCGTCGAGGCAGCGCAGGTGCAGGGCGGACCACGCGGAGGCGTCTTCGACACCGGCGGGGCGCACCCGCGCGGCCGTGGTGGCGCGGGTCAGGACTCGATCGCCTGCCGCCGGATCGCGGCCTCGAGCCGCTCCACCTTGCCGGTCAGCTCGCCGGTGCGACCGGGGCGGATGTCGGCCTTGAGCACGAGGGACACCCGGGGCCCGTAGGCGCCGACGGCCTCGGTGGCGCGCTTGACGACGTCCATGACCTCGTCCCACTCGCCCTCGATCGTGGTGAACATGGCGTCGGTCTCGTGCGGCAGTCCGGAGTCGCGGACCACCCGGACGGCGGCGGCGACGGCGTCGTGCACGGAGCCGGTGGCGTCGGAGCCACCGGACGGGGAGACGGAGAAGGCAACCAGCATGCCCCCAGTCTCCCACCCGGGACGCCCGGGGAGAACCCCGCGCCACGACGACGACGGCCCCGCCGCCCCGGGGCGGTCCGGCCCGGAGCGGTGGGGACCCGTCGCGGAAGATACCCCGAAGGGTATGCCGGATCCCCCGGGGGGTATAGAATGGCCGGGACCCGCCCTCGTCCCCCAGGAGCGCCCCGTGCAACTCGATCCCCAGGACCTCACCCCGACCATCAACCGCCTCAAGCGGGCGCAGGGCCAGCTCACCGCCGTCATCCGCATGCTCGAGGAGAGCCGCGACTGCAAGGACGTGGTGACCCAGCTCTCCGCGGTCTCCCGCGCCCTGGACAAGGCCGGCTTCAGCATCATCGCGACCGGCCTGGAGCAGTGCCTGCGCCAGGAGGACCCCAGCCTGGACAAGGCCGAGCTGGAGAAGATGTTCCTCTCCCTGGCCTGAGCCCGCCCGGCCGGGCGGCGAGCGCCGCGGCCCGGCCCCCGGAACGGGCGGACCCTAGACTGGGGCGAGCACGTCAGTTCCGAGCCCGCCCACCGGAGGACGCCCAGACCATGACCCAAGGCATCTACGTCAGTGCCATGACGCCGCAGTCCGGCAAGTCGCTCGTGGCCCTCGGGCTGGCCGACTCGCTGTTCCGCAGGACCGACCGCCTGGGCTACTTCCGGCCCGTCCACCTGGGGCGGAGCCCGGCGGAGGACCCCATGGTCCAGCTCATGAAGCGCAACTTCGACCTCCCCGACGAACGGTGCCGCGGCGGGCTCTCGCTGGCCCGCACCCGGGAGCTGCTCGCGGCCGGGGACCACGACGAGCTCGACTCGATGGCCGTGAGCGTCTACGGCGAGATGGCCCGGCACTGCGACGTGATCGTGGTGGACGGCACCGACCTGCTGGCGCACAACGCGGCCACCGCCGAGTTCGACATGAACGCCCGGATGGCCAACAACCTGGGCACCTCGGTGCTGGCCGTGATCGGCGCGGACGAGTCCGAGTCCCCCGAGGACGTGCTCAACGCGATCGAGGTCACCCGCGCGGAGCTGCACCAGGCCCGGTGCGACATCTTCGCCGTCATCGTCAACCGGGCCCGGCCCGAGTGGGTCGAGCGGCTGAGCGCCAACGCCTCCCGGGGCGTGCGCGGGCTGCCCGTCTACGTGATCGCCGAGAACGCCGCGGTGGCCGCGCCCACCGTGGCCGAGCTGCGGGACCGGCACGGCTTCGGGGACGGGCCCTCGGACGTCTCCCTGGACCGCGACGTCAAGGGCGTGAAGATCGCCGCGATGACGGTGGCCCACTACCTCGAGCAGCTCGCCGACGGCGATTTCGTCATCACCCCGGGGGACCGCTCCGACATCGTCGTCGCGTCCCTGGCCTCCGCCCTCTCCCCGGCCCTGCCGGTCCCCTCGGGGATGCTGCTGACCGGCGGCTTCGGCACCGAGGGGCGGATCCAGGAGCTCACCGCCGCGGCGCCGTTCCCCGTGCTCACCACGGGGCTGGACACCTACAGCGCCGCCCGCGCGGTCTCCCGCTCCCGCGGCACGCTCTCGGGGGCCCATCCGCGCAAGGTCGCGGCCGCGCTGGGCGAGTGGGCCCGGCGCGTGGACGACGAGGAGCTGGTCAGCCGCCTGGACCTGCCGCGCCCGCTGCGGCGCACGCCGCTGCGCTTCCTGCACGAACTGGTCGAGGCGGCGCGCACGCAGCGGAAGAACATCGTGCTGCCCGAGGGCGAGGACCCCCGCATCCTGCGCGCCGCCGAGATGATCCACCGCCGCAACTTCTGCGACCTCACGGTCCTCGGCGACCCCGCGAGGATCGCCGGGCTGTGCCAGACGGAGGGCATCAACCTCGACTTCGACGACGAGGGGCTCACGCTCGTCGACTTCGAGCACGACGAGGCGCTGCGCGAGAAGTACGCCGGCGAGTACGTGCGGCTGCGCGCCCACAAGGGCGTGCAGCAGGACGCGGCCCTGGAGCGGATGCTCGACGGCTCCTACTTCGGCACCATGATGGTGCAGATGGGGGACGTGGACGGCATGGTCTCCGGCGCCGCGCACACCACGGCCAACACGATCCGCCCCGCCCTGGAGTTCGTGAAGACCTCCGAGGGCGTGCGGATCGTCTCCTCCGTGTTCTTCATGCTCCTCGAGGACCGCGTGCTGGTCTACGGCGACTGCGCGGTCAACCCGAACCCCGACGCCCAGCAGCTCGCGGACATCGCGCTCGCCTCCGCCCGCACCGCCCGCCAGTTCGGCGTGGAGCCCCGGGTGGCGATGCTGTCCTACTCCACCGGAGGCTCCGGCTCCGGCCAGGACGTGGACAAGGTCCGGGCGGCCACCGAGATCGTGCGCGCGGCGGACCCCGAGCTGGAGGTGGAGGGTCCCATCCAGTACGACGCCGCGGTGGACGCCTCGATCGCGGCCTCCAAGCTGCCCGGCTCCGCCGTGGCGGGACGGGCGACCGTGTTCGTCTTCCCGGACCTCAACACCGGCAACAACACCTACAAGGCCGTCCAGCAGTCCGCCGGCGCCGTGGCCGTGGGCCCGGTGCTGCAGGGGCTGCGCAAGCCCGTCAACGACCTCTCGCGGGGGTGCACCGTGGACGACATCGTCAACACGGTGGCGATCACCGCGATCCAGGCCCAGCACATGTGAGCCGGCGCCCCGCCGCCCGCTTCCCGACCGCCCCGTTCCCGACCGTCCCAGGGAGACCCACCATGCTCGTGCTCGTCGTCAACTGCGGCTCGTCCTCGCTGAAGTACCAGGTCCGGGAGCTGGAGCCGGGCGCCGACGGCGGCACCGTGCTCACGTCCGGGCTGATCGAGAACATCGGCAGCTCCCGGATCCAGGACCACACGCAGGCCCTCGAGCTGCTCGCCGGGCGCCTCGGGACCGAGCTGGACGGGCGGACCGTGGACGCCGCCGGGCACCGCGTGGTGCACGGCGGCGAGCGGTTCTCGGCACCCGTGCTGGCGACCCCGGAGATCATCCGCGACATCGAGCGGCTCGTCCCGCTGGCGCCGCTGCACAACCCGGCCGCGGTCCTGGGCCTGCGCGCCGTCCAGAAGACCTGGCCGCAGCTGCCGCAGGTCTGCGTGTTCGACACCGCCTTCCACCGCACCATGCCCGAGCACGTGTGGCGCTACGCGGTCCCGGAGCGGTTCTACGAGCACTGGGGGATCCGCCGCTACGGCTTCCACGGCACCTCCCACGACTGGGTGACCGGGCAGGCGGCGGAGTTCCTGGGGATCCCGCGCGAGCGGTTCCGCGCCGTCGTCGCCCACCTGGGCAACGGCGCCTCGGTCACGGCGATCCGGGACGGCCGCTCCTACGACACCTCGATGGGCTACACGCCCCTGGCCGGGCTGGTGATGGGTACCCGCACGGGGGACCTGGACCCGTCCGTGGTCACCGCCGTGCTGCGCCGGGACCCGGAGATGACCCCCGAGCGGCTCGACGCCGTGCTGAACAAGGAGTCCGGGCTGCGGGCCGTGGCCGGGGACCACGACATGCGCGCCGTCCAGGAGGCCGCCGAACGCGGCGACGAGCGCGCCGAGCTGGCCCTGGAGATGGCGGCCTACCGCCTGGCGAAGTACGTGGGCGGCTACCACGTGGCCGTGGAAGGGGCGCAGGCGCTGGTCTTCACCGCCGGCATCGGCGAGAACGCCGCGCCGTTCCGGAAGCGGGTCTGCGACCGGCTCGGCGCCCTGGGGGTCCGGCTCGACGACGACGCCAACGCCGCCCGCGCACGCGGGACCCGGCGGATCTCGGCCCCCGGCTCGGCCCTCGAGGTGCTGGTGGTGCCCACCGACGAGGAGCAGGCGATCGCCGCGGCCACCGCGGCGCTGGTCGCCGGCTGAGCATCCCGGGAGACCGGACCGGCACACCGGAGCGCCGCACCGGGCGCACCGCCGGCCCGCCGCGCACCGCTGACGGCGCGGTGCCGCCCGCCCTTGACGGGGCAGCGGCGGAGGTGTCTGCTGAAGGACAGGGCTCCGCTGACCGACGCACCGGACCGCACCGACGGCGAGGAGGATCCATGACCGCCCGTGACCGCTTCTTCCTCGACAAGTCCGATCCCGGCTCCTGGCGCGCCCTCAACGGGCTGGCCGGCACGGTCGCCGACGCCGCCGAGGAGGCGGGGGTCTCCCGGGCGGTGCTCGAACTCGTCAACGTGCGGATCTCCCAGCTCAACGGGTGCGCCTACTGCCTGGACCTGCACGTCCGCTACGCCGTGAAGGCCGGGGTGAGCTCCCAGCAGCTCGCTGTGCTGACCTCCTGGCGGGAGGCCGAGGCCCTGTACTCGGACCTCGAGCGCGCGGCGCTGGCCGTCGGGGAGGCGGCCACGGTCCTGCCCGAGGAACCGGCGCGCACCGCGGAACTCGCCGCGGCCCGTGAGGCGCTCACCGACGAGCAGTTCTCGGCGCTGCAGTGGGCGGCGGTGACGATGAACGCGTTCAACCGGATCTCGATCCTCTCCCGCCACCCCGTCCGCTCGAGGGGCGGCGCGAAGGCGGCCGCGGCGACGGCCCCGGCCACCCCTGCCCCGGCGAGCGTGCCCGGGGGCGGGGCATGACCAATCTGGACGCGCGCCCCGAGGAGGTCGTCTGCACCGAGGGCGGTGGGGGCCCGCAGCTGCTCCCGCCGCGCGACGTGCCGCTGGGCGGGCCCCGGGCGATGACCGTGCGCCGGACCCTGCCCCAGCGCCGGCGGAGTCTGATCGGCTCCTGGTGCTTCCTGGACCACTACGGCCCGGACCCGGTCTCCGCGTCCGGGGGGATGCGGGTGGCCCGGCACCCGCACACCGGCCTGGCCACGGTGAGCCTGCTCTTCACCGGGGCGATCGCCCACCAGGACTCCGCCGGGTACCGCGCGATCGTGCGCCCCGGCGAGGTCAACCTCATGGTGGCCGGGCGCGGGATCTCCCACCAGGAGTTCTCGACCCCGGACACCGGCCTCCTGCACGGGGTGCAGCTGTGGTACGCGCTGCCGGACCGGACCCGGCACACGGCCCCGACGTTCGAGCACTACGCCCCGGAGCCCGTGCCCGGGCCGGGCAGCCTGCTGCGGGTGTACCTGGGCTCCCTGGCCGGGTCCGTCTCCCCGGTGCGGACCCACACCCCGCCCCTGCTGGCCGCCGAGATCGCCCTGGACGCCGGTGCCCGGCTGGAGCTGGAGGTGGATCCGGCCTTCGAGCACGGGGTGCTGCTGGACGCCGGGGACCTCGCCCTGGACGGGGACCCGGTGCCGGCGGACCACCTGGCCTACCTGCCCCCGGGCCGGGCGCGCCTGGTCCTGGAGGCCGGGTCGCTCCCCGTCCGGGCGCTGCTGATCGGCGGGGAGCCCCTGGGCGAGCGGATCGTGATGTGGTGGAACTTCGTGGGCCGCAGCCACGAGGAGGTCGCCTCCTACCGGGCGGCCTGGCAGGCGGAGATCGGGCCGAGCCGGCACCGGCCGGAGCGGCCGACCCGCGCTTCGGCCCCTATCCGGAGGGAGAGCCCGCTCCGCTGCCGGCCCCCGCCCTGCCCACCGTCCCGCTGCGCCCGCGCGGCTGAGCCCCCGGGGCCGCCCGGCCCGGTGCCGGGCGCCGTTCGCCCGGCACCGAGTCGCCGGGCACCGGAGCGCCCGGCACAGGGTCGGTGGGCCCGCGCCGGGAGAACCCGTGCCCCGAAGGGGGATCGCAGGCCGCCGTTCGGCGACGCGCCGGTGTCTTCACGGTCGCGAACGGTCCGGCGGGCGGGATCAGCGGCTAGGTTCGGTGCTGAGCCCCGACCGGGCCCGTCCCGCCGCGAGGAGTCGACCGCCATGACCCAGTACCCGTACGGCCCGTCCAGCGCCCCCGGCGGCCCGTGGGCGGCCCGTCCCGTCCCGCCGAGGACCCCGGACCTGCGGCTGCTGCTGCGGCTCACGGTGGCGTCCCTCGCCATCGGCGTGCTGGGCAGCGTCATCGGCTACCTGACGTCCTCGGAGCAGGTGGCCGCCGCCTCGGGCGGCATGTTCCTGGGCACGGGCTTCGTGCTCGCGAGCGCCGTGGTGGGCGTCGCCGTCAGCGCGGGCCTGTACGCCCTGGTCTTCTTCCCGCTGCGCGATCAGCGGCAGTGGGCCTGGATCCTCGGCATCGTCTTCGCGTCCATGGCGGTGCTCAGCACCGTGGCCAGTCTCGTGCTGTCGTTCGCCGTGCCCGTCGTGCCGACCGGGACGCAGCCGCTGCAGCTGCTGCCCGCCGCGCTCAAGCTCGCGGTGGACGCGGCGTGGCTGGTCGTGGCCGTGCGCCCGGGGGTGCGCGCCGCCCTGCGCTGACCCGGCCGGGTCCGGGGCCCTACGCTGGGGGAATGCCCCTCCCCCGCTTCCGTCCCACCGGCCACGGCTCCCCGGAGCCCGCCGCCGTCGTCGCCGGCGCGCACTACCGCATCACCGTGTTGACCGACGGGCTGCTCCGCCTGGAGTACAGCCCCGGAGGCCGGTTCGAGGACCGGCCCTCGGCCTTCGCGGTGCACCGCCGGTTCCCGGTGCCGCCGTTCCGCGTCCGGCGCTCGGAGGCCGGCCTGGAGCTGTTCACCGACCGGATCCACCTGAGCTACGACGAGCGGGAGTTCAGCCCCTCCGGCCTGTCCGTGCAGGTGCGCGGCGGGGTGACCAACTACCACAGCGTGTGGCGCTACGGCACCCCGGTGCCCACGCTCGGCGGGACCGCCCGCACCCTCGACGAGGCCGACGGCCCCATCCCGCTCGAGCCGGGCATCAACTCCCGGGAGGGCTTCGGGGTGGTCGACGACTCGGGGTCCGTGCTGCTCACGGAGGACGGCTGGTACGCCCCGCGTCCCCGTGAGGAGGGCGCGGTGGACCTCTACTTCTTCGGCTACGGCCACGACCACCAGGAGGCCCTGCGCGCCTTCTACGCGCTGTCCGGGCCGCAGCCGGTGCTGCCCCGCTACGCCCTGGGCAACTGGTGGAGCCGCTACCACGCCTACGACGAGACCGAGTACCGGCAGCTGGTCCAGGACTTCGCGGAGCGCCGCCTGCCCTTCTCCGTGCTCGTGGTGGACATGGACTGGCACCTCACCGACGAGCACGTGGAACGCCACCACGGCTCGGGCTGGACCGGCTACACCTGGAACCGGGAGCTCTTCCCGGACCCGCGGCGCTTCCTGGGGTGGGCGCACGAGCGCGGCTACCGGGTCACCCTCAACCTGCACCCGGCCGACGGCGTGCGCTCCTTCGAGGAGCCCTATCCCGCGATGCTCGAGGCCCTGGGCCGGGACCCCGGGACGGAGGAGCCGGTGGCCTTCGACGTCACCGACCGGCAGTTCCTCTCCGCCTACTTCGAGGTCCTGCACCGGGGCCTGGAGGCGGAGGGCGTGGACTTCTGGTGGATCGACTGGCAGTCCGGCGAGCACTCCCGCCTGCCCGGTGTGGACCCGCTGTGGGTGCTCAACCACTATCACTTCCTGGACTCCGCCTCGGGCGGCGAGCGCCCGCTGATCCTCTCCCGGTACGCGGGCCCCGGCAGCCACCGCTATCCCGTGGGGTTCTCCGGCGACACCGTCATCTTCTGGGCCTCGCTGGCCTTCCAGCCGCGGTTCACCGCGACGGCGGCGAACATCGGCTTCGGCTGGTGGAGCCACGACATCGGCGGGCACATCCACGGCTCCCGCGACGACGAGCTGGCCACGCGCTGGCTGCAGTTCGGGGTGTTCTCCCCGGTGCTGCGCCTGCACTCGGGCGACAACGACTTCATCGCCAAGGAGCCGTGGCGCTACCGCTCCCCCTACGCCGAGATCATGGAGCGAGGCCTGCGCCTGCGGCACCGTCTCGTGCCGTACCTGCACACCGCCAACCGCGCCGCGGCCGTCGACGGCGTGCCGCTGGTCCGGCCCCTGTACTTCGAGCACCCGGAGGCGGAGCAGGCCTACCGCTACGACCACCAGTACCTGTTCGGCCCCGAGCTGATGGTCGCGCCCGTGACGGCCCCCGTGGACCCCGTGCTCACCCGCGCCGCGGTGCCCGTGTGGCTGCCGGAGGGGTCGTGGACGGACCTGTTCACCGGCACCGTCTACGACGGCGGGCGCGAGCTCGTGCTGCACCGCGGCCTCGGCGAGCTGCCCGTCCTGGCGCGCGCCGGCGCCATACTCCCGCTCGCCGGCGCGGACCGCGACGCCGCACCGGGCCCGGGAAACCCCGCCGAGCTCGAGGTGCTGGTGGTGGCGGGCGACTCCCACGGCGCCGTCCTGGACGAGGACGACGACGCCGGGGACGGCCGGGACCCCGCCCGCTGGGCCCGCACCGAGCTGGCCCTCGACGTCGCGGCCGGGGAGTTCTCGCTCGGCCCGCGCGGGCAACCTCGGCTGCCTGCCGCCGGTGCGGACCTGGACCCTCACCGTCCTCGGCGCCGCGGAGCTGACCGGCCTCACCGTCACCGTGGACGGCGAGGACGCCCCGGTGTCCGTCGTCCGGCGGGACCGGCGCACCTCCGTCACGGTCCCGGACGTCCCGGCCGGGGCGCAGGTCGTGCTCCGCTCCCCGGGCCTGTGCGGGGTGTCGGCCCCGGACCCGGCGCCCCGGGTCTTCGACCTGCTCAACGACGCCCAGATCGGCTACGACGTCAAGGAGCGCCTCTACGCCGCCGTCCGGCAGGACCCCGTGGCGGCGCTCGGCCAGGCCCCGGCCCTGGGCGCCGAGGGGCCACTGCTCAGCGCGCTCGCCGAGCTGGTCCTGGCCTCCCGGGACGGTGCCTGATCCCGGGGCCCGGCAGCCCGCCGGGCCCTCCGGTCCGGGTCCCGCCCGCACCGCGCCACCGGGGTGCGCTCGTCCGTCCCCGGCGCTCCGGTCAGGCGTCCGCGCGGCGCCGGAGCGGGGCGAGGGTCTCCGGCTTGTCGGTGGCGTGGAAGTCGGTGATCAGCCGCGCGCACAGCCCCGGCTTCTCGACCAGCACCCCGTGGGAGGCGTGCGGGACCACGGCCAGCTCCGCCTGCGGCAGGGCGCGGTACATGGCCACGGCGTGCTCGAGCCGGACCTCGTCGTCGTCGCCGAGGAGCACCAGCACGGGAAGGCCGAGACCCGCCAGGTCCGCGTCCGTGAAGGCCGGTTCCGTCGCGTGCATCCGCCGCAGCTTCTCCACCACCTGCCCGTAGTGCTCCCGCCCGTCGGGCGAGACCTCGGCGTAGGCGTCGGCCATGAACTCCGGCACCCGGGCCTGGTCCTCGAGGACTCCCGGCGCCCATCCGCTGTGGTGGTGGACCCCGGCGGCGACGACCAGGTCGCGGACCAGGTCGGGACGCCGCAGCGCCACGGCCAGGGCGACCACGGCCCCGTCGCTGTAGCCCAGCAGGTGCACCGGGGCCCCCGCCTCCCGCTCCAGGAAGGCGATCGTGTCCCCGGCCATCGCGGCGTAGGACAGCGGACCGCCCGGGTCGGGGGTGTGGCCGTGGGCCCGCTGTTCCGGGGTGAGCACCCGGTAGCTGCCGGCCAGCTCCCCGGCCAGCGGCTCCAGGGCCCGGGAGTCCGTGCCGCCGGGATGCAGCAGGACGAAGGGCGGCCCGTCCCCGCGGGCATCGAACCACAGCCGCGCGGGCCGGCCGGTCCCCTCGGTGTCCATGGGCCTCAGTATCGCCTCCCCGGACGCGCCGCACCAGCACCACGCAGCGACGGACCGGAGCGACGGACCGGGCCGTGAGCCCCGGGCCCCAGCAGATCCCCACCCGGTGCGGTTACACTTTGGTCCTTCCGTGCAGGGCAGCCCTGCACAGCAACGCCTTTCCCAGGAGGACGCACCACATCATGGCCACCGACTACGACGCTCCGCGCACCCGCCCCGAGGACGAGCCGGCCAACGAGTCCCTGGAAGCGATCCAGGTCCAGCGCAGCGCCGCCACCCAGACCGCGGTGATCGACGCCGAGGACTTCGACACCGCCGAGGGCATCGACCTGCCCGGCGCGGACCTCTCGCACGAAGAGCTCACCGTGGCCGTCATCCCCGAGCAGAGCGACGAGTTCACCTGCGGGGCCTGCTTCCTGGTCCGCCACCGCTCCCAGCTCGCCCGCACCAGCGCCGGCACCAGTTACTGCACCGACTGCGAGGGCTGAGCCCTCGCAGCCACCGACGGACGACGGCTCGGGCCCCGGCGCACGACGCGCCGGGGCCCGAGCCGCCCTCCGTGCGCCACCGGGCGAGGTGGGGCACAGGCGGCCCCGCGCCCTCCCGGGGCGGACCTCCTCGACGACGTCTACCGCGCCGGGTCGATCATGGTGATGCCGGCCACCGCCGCCCGGTCGAACACGGGCAGCAGCGCCGCGGCCGCGTCGAGCCCGATGGTGCGCTCGATGAGCCTCTGGGGCTGCAGGGTGCCCTGCTCGATCAGCGACATCATGGCCGGGTAGTCGGCCGCCGCCATCCCGTGGCTGCCGAGCAGGTCGAGCTCCCAGCCGATGACCCGCGCCATCGGCACCCGCGGGTGGCCCTCGACCGGCGGCAGCAGGCCGATCTGGACGTGCCGTCCCCGCCGGCGCAGGCTCAGCACGGCGTCGGCGCAGGTCTGCTCGCTGCCCACGGCGTCGACGGCCACGTGGCTGCCGCCGCCGGTGAGGTCGGCGACGGCCTCCGGGACGTCGGTCCCGTCCGCGCGCAGCGTGTGCTCCGCGCCCAGCTCGCGGGCGCGGGCGAGCGCCTCGGGGTTGCGGTCGACCGCGATCACCCGGGCGCCCAGCGCGCGGGCGATCATCACCGCGCTGAGCCCCACGCCGCCGGCGCCGAGCACGGTCACCCACTCCCCCTCGGCCACGCGCGCCCGCGCGGCCAGGGCCCGGTACGCTGTGGCGAACCGGCATCCCAGCCCGGCCGCGGTGGCGAAGTCGACGTGCTCGGGGACGGCCACGAGGTTCGTGTCGGCGGCGTGCAGGGCGACGCGCTCGGCGAAGGACCCCCAGTGGGTGAACCCCGGCTGCTCCTGCGCGGGGCAGACCTGCGCGTCGCCGGCCCGGCACCAGTCGCAGCGACCGCAGCCGCAGACGAACGGGACGGTGACCCGGTCCCCGGTCCTCCAGCGGCGCACGCCCTCGCCCACCGCGGCGACCACCCCGGCCAGCTCGTGCCCGGGCACGTGGGGCCACGCGATCTCGTCGTGCCCGGCCCACGCGTGCCAGTCGCTGCGGCACAGACCCGTGGCCCGCACCTGGACGACCACCCCGTGCGGCGGGGCCGAGGGCTCGGCGACGTCACGGACCTCGGGCCGGGCCCGGACAGCATCGATCACCACTGCGCGCATGGCTCCCACTCTCCCACGGTGGCCGGGCTCCCGGCGCCGGGCGGCGCCGTCCGCGCCGCGGTGGTCCGGCGACCGCCTCCGCAGGATCCTGGGAGGCGGTCCCAGTCCAGAGCCCCGAGGTCCGGGGGCACGGGCAGCCGGGCGACGTCCCTGCGGGAACAGTTGACGAGGCCGGCGCGGATCTCTGCTGCGGTCAGCGGGTGCATGCGGACGGCCCTTCGGGCAGGGGGCCGCACGGTGACCGGTGGCGGCCACCGTGCGGGCCCACCGGCTCAGCCGGTGTTGCGCAGCCCGGCGGCCACCCCGTTGATGGTGATGAGCAGGGCCCGCTGCAGGCCCTCGTCGACCTCCTGGCCCGCGGCGGCCTGCTCCCGGATCCGGCTCAGCAGCTCCACCTGCAGGTAGGAGATGGGGTCGAGGTACTGGTCCCGGACCTGGAGCGTCTGCTTCAGGGTGGGGTTGCCGTCCAGCAGCTCCTCCTGCCCGGTGAGCCGGGAGAGCTCGTCCAGGGTGAGCTCGTACTCGCGGCGGATCACCTCGAACAGGTGCTGGAGCCGCTCGGGCACCAGCGCCCGGACGTAGTGGGCGGCAATCTCCAGGTCGGTCTTCGCCACGGTCATCTCCACGTTGGAGACCACGGAGCGGAAGAAGTGCCAGCGCTCGAGCATGGTGCGCAGGTCGCCCTCCATCCCCGCCTCGCGGGCGGCGCGCAGGCCCGAGCCCACGCCGAACCAGCCCGGGACGATCTGGCGGGACTGCGTCCACCCGAACACCCACGGGATGGCGCGCAGCCCGGACAGGCCCGTGTCCGACGACGGGCGCTTGGCCGGGCGGGAGCCGATGTTCAGGGCGCCGAGCTGCTCCACCGGGGTGGCGGCCAGGAAGTACTCCGGCAGGTCGGGGTCCTCGACCAGGCCCTGGTAGGCGGCGAAGGCGGCGTCGCTGACGACGTCCATGACCTCGCCCCACCGGTCCAGCTCCTCCTCCGAGGAGCGCGGGTCCTGGTGCAGGGCGGTGGCGCGCAGCACGGCGGCCAGGGACAGCTCCAGGTTCTCCCGGGCGAGGGCGGGCAGGGAGAACTTGTCGCTGATCACCTCGCCCTGCTCGGTGAACTTGATCTCCCCGGCCAGGACGCCGCTGGGCTGGGCCAGGATGGCGTCGTGGGTGGGGCCGCCGCCGCGGCCCACGGAGCCGCCGCGGCCGTGGAACAGCCGCAGCCGGACCCCGTGCCGGGCGGCGACGTCGCGCAGCCGGCGCTCGGTCCGGTGGATCTCCCAGCGGCTGGTCATCACCCCGGACTCCTTGTTGGAGTCGGAGTAGCCGAGCATGACCTCCTGCACGTTCCCGCGCGCCGCCACCACCCGCCGGTAGGCGGGGTCGGAGAGCAGCTCGTCGATGACCTCCGCCGAGCGGCGCAGCTCCTGGACGGTCTCCAGCAGGGGCGCGAAGCCGATGCCGGCACGGTCCTGCTCCCCCGTGAGGTCCACCAGCCCGGCCTCACGGGCCAGGATGACGGGGGCCAGGATGTCGTCGGCCGCGCGGGTCATGGACACGATGTAGGTCTCGACGATCTCCTCGCCGTAGGTCTCCTGCGCCCGGACGATCTCCCGGAACACCGCGAAGGTGCGGTCCGCGTCCCCGTCCAGGTGCCCGGCGCCGGTGGACAGCCCCGGCGGGGCGAGGGGACGGCGGCCGGCGAGCTCACCGGCCAGCACCCGGGCACGCTCGGCGCGGGACATCTCCGCGTACGGCCGGTCGAGTTCCCCGAGCCGGTCGAGCAGCTGTCCCACGGCCTCGTGGTGGGCGTCGGCGTGCTCGCGCACGTCGAGGGTCGCCAGGCCCAGTCCGAACCCGGCGATCGTGCGGGTGGCGGCCGCGAGGGTGCCGTCGGCGGCGAGCGCCCCCGCGTGGTGGCGCAGCGAGCGGGCCACCACGTCGAGGTCGGCCACGAGCTCGGCGGTGGTCCGGTAGTCCCGGCCCGGCTCGTGGGCGGTCTCCTCGGCGAAGCGGCGGCGGGTGTTGATCAGCTTGGCCTTGATGCAGGTGAGCTTGAGCCGGTAGGGCTCCTGCGCGTTGAGCTCCAGCACCCGCGGGTCCAGCCCGGGAAGGTGCGCCACGTCCCGCTCCACGGACTCCAGCAGCTCGGGGTCGACCTCGACGATCGCGGTCGAGGAGGAGATCCGGGAGACCAGGACGTCCAGGAAGCTCAGGGCGATGTCGACGGCGGCCTGTCCCTGCAGCTGCAGGACCTTCCGGGTCATCTCGGGGGTGACGTTGGGGTTGCCGTCCCGGTCCCCGCCGATCCAGGAGCCGAAGCGCAGCGGCGGGGCGCCCGCCGGGAGGTGCACATCGTGCTCCGCGAGCTGCTCCTCGAGGTCCGCGAGCAGCACGGGCATGGTCTCGGTGAGCACCTCGCGCAGGTAGTAGAGGGCGT
This sequence comes from Kocuria sp. CNJ-770, assembly GCF_001942375.1. Taxonomy (NCBI): domain Bacteria; kingdom Bacillati; phylum Actinomycetota; class Actinomycetes; order Micrococcales; family Micrococcaceae; genus Kocuria; species Kocuria sp. CNJ-770. The sequence continues at coordinate 23,320 of NZ_MKJW01000111.1, read as the reverse complement.
TGCGGGCCTCGTCCAGCGGGGTGGGGCGGTTCTGGCGCAGCTCGTCGGTCTGCCAGAGCAGCTCGATCAGCTCCGCGAGCCGCCGGTCCTGGCTCCGGCGGGCGGAGGAGCCCTCCGGGGTCTCGTGGGCCAGGATGTCGGAGAGGTGCCGGATCTTCGTCAGCACGGAGCGGCGGGAGGCCTCGGTGGGGTGGGCCGTGAACACCGGGCGGACGTCGAGGGAGTCGACCGCCCGGCGCAGGGCCTCCGGGCCGGCCTCCGCGGCGACGTCGCCGACCGCCGCGGCGAGCCACCCCTCCTCCTCGGGGCGCCCTCCGAGCACGCGCACCCGGTGCACCTGCTCGGCGGCGTTGGCCAGGTGGAAGTACTGGGCGAAGGCGCGCACCAGGTCGGTCGCCCGGTCCAGGGGCAGGGAGCCGAGGAGCTCGCGGACCTGGGCCGCGGCGCCGTCGTCCCCGGAGGCCTTGGCGTCCTTGGTGAGCCGGCGGACCTGCTCGACGAGGTCCAGCAGCTCCTCGCCGCGCTGGCGGGTCAGGGTCTCTCCCAGCAGGGTGGTGATCCGCCGGACGTCGGCCCGCAGCGGGGCGTCGATCACCTCGGGGTGACTGGGGGCGGTGTGCGGGGGCCGGTCGTGCTGCGTCGTCATGTCTCGGCTGCTCCTGGCTCGTCGGTCGGGGCGGAATCGCGCACGACCGACGACCGGTCGCGCCGTCGGTGCCTACCCGTCCACCCTACCCCGCGGGCCCGGACGGGTGTATCCGGCGTCACGGCCCGGGCGCTCCCGTGCCCGCCGTGCCCCGGAGCGGTAGGTTCGGCGGTGAGCACCTCGCCCGCGCCAGGAGGCACCGCCATGACCCGAGACCAGCACGGTTCGCCCGGCCCCGTGCCCGGGTCGGCCCGGCCGCCCCGGACGGCCGGTCTGCGCCTGCTGCTGCGGCTCACCCTGCTCTCGTTCGCGGTCAACGTGGCGGACTCCGCCGTCCAGGCGGTGGTGGGGGTCAGCACCCTGCTGCCGGGCCTGGAGGACGCCATCAGCGTCCCCGGGCTGCCCGGGGGCGGACCGGCGGCCGCGCTGGCGCTGTTCGGCGTGGCGCTGACGACGGTGCTCTACGCGCTGGTCTGGTTCCCGCTGCGGGAGCAGCTGCAGTGGGGGTGGGTCCTCGGCCTGGTCTTCTGCTCCCTGGCCGTGCTCGGCGACGTCTTCGACCTGGCGGTGTTCCTGCTGGGCGGCCACCTGCTGCCGGCGCTGAGCACCGTGGCCCTCGTGGCCGTCAACGTGCTCTGGCTGGTCGTGGCCGGCCGGCCGGGGTGCGGGCGGCGCTGCGCTGAGCGGCGCCCGCACCCCCGGCCGGCCGCCTGGAACGGGGCACCGGTGACGCGCTGCCGGAGCCGGCCGGCGGCGCGTCACCGGTGCGCGCGCGTGCGCCGGTACTGTGCGGCGAGCCGGACGGGGGCGTTGGGCGCCCCGAACCCGGCGTAGCCGCCGCGGCGCTCGACCACCTCGAAGAACACCGTGCCCAGGGTGCCCGTGTAGAAGTGCAGGAACTCACCCTCGGCGTCCCGGTCGTAGAGCAGGTCCAGCTCCTGCAGGGAGGCCACGAACTCCTCGTCCAGGTCGAACCGGGCGGCGAGGTCCTCGTAGTAGTTCTGCGGGACCGGCAGCAGCTCCAGTCCGCGCCGGCGGGCCCGGCGGGCGGCCGCGACCACGTCCGTGCAGGCCAGGGCCACGTGTTCGGGATAGGCCGCGCCCACGAAGGAGCCCTGCTCGGCGGCGGCCGGGGCGACGTTCAGGGGCAGCCGCACCGCCGCGTCGGAGGAGCGCATCACCTGGCTGCGCACCAGCCCCGACGGGCCCGGGACGTCCTGGGCCGGCTGGGCGGCGAGGGCGAGCACCGAGGTGTAGAAGAGCACCGCCTCGTCGTAGTGCTGCCACGGCTGGGCCATGTTGACGTGGTCCACGCCGGTGACCAGGGAGGCGGGGTCGAGCTCCTCGTCCGCGCCGAACTCCCCGAGCCACTGCGGCACACCGTTGCCGGGCGCGCGGCAGAAGAAGATCTCCGTGCCGTCCGGGGCGTAGACCCCGCGCAGCACCTGTTCGCCCGGCTCCTGGGTGCGGGGCACCGGCCGGGCCGCGAGCCGGGCGGCGCGCTCGAGCGCGGTGTCGGGCTCCGCGACCTCGAACCCGAGGGCGGCGACCTCGGTGGGGGCGTCGGGGGCGACGGCGTCGTTCACGACGATGCGCACGGGTCCCTGGACCCACAGCTGCACGTGCTCCTTGGACTGGTGGTGCCCGCCGAGGGCGAAGCCCAGCTGGTGCAGCAGCCGGGTGGTCTCCCCCAGGCGGCCGGTGCGGATCTCCACGAAGTCGTAGCCCTCCGGCTCCTCCACCGGCGGCAGCGGCTGCAGCCGCAGCCGGTCCCGTGCCGGCTCGCCGGCCAGGGCCCGCCGGGTCCGGTCCTCGAGCCAGCGCAGGGAGCGCAGCCCGTCCACGGCCGTGCGGTGCACGTCGGCCTGGCGGAAGGCGTCGTTGAAGATCTCCAGGGAGACCGGCCCGTCGTAGCCGGCGCGGACCAGGTGGGACAGGAACCCGACCATGTCGAAGTCGCCCTCGCCGGGGAAGACCCGGTGGTGGCGGGACCAGGAGAGCACGTCCATGTGCAGCAGCGGGGCGTCGGCCAGCTGCACGAAGAAGATCTTCTCGGCCGCGATGGCCTCGATGGGCGCGGGGTCCCAGCCGCGGGAGAGGATGTGGAAGCTGTCCAGGCAGGTGCCCACGTGCGGGTGGTCGGCGAGGTCCACGATCCGCTGGGCGTGCTCGAAGTCGTCGACGAACCTCCCCCAGGCCAGGGCCTCGTAGGCGAGCCGGACCCCGTGGTCCGCGGCGAGGTCCCCGAGCGCGCGCAGCTGCCCGGCCATGACCTCGTCGTCGTCGACCTGGGCGGTCGCGACGTTGGAGCACACGAGCATGGTGGTGGTGCCCAGCCGGTTCATCAGCCGGAACTTCGCCTCGGCGCGCTTCAGGTTGGCGGAGAACCGCTCGGGGGCCACGGCCTCGGCGTCGCGGAAGGGCTGGTAGAGGTCCAGGCCCAGGCCCAGGTCCGCGGCGAGGTCCCGGATCTGCTCGGGCGCCGACGGGCAGACCACGAGGTCCTGCTCGAAGACCTCGATCCCGTCGAAGCCGGCGGCCGCGGCGGCGTGCATCTTCTCCTCGAGCGTGCCCGAGAGGCAGACCGTGGCGATGGAGGTTCTCATGCTGGGACCCCTTGTGGTCGGTGGGGGAACGGCGGAAGGTGGGCGGATGGGGCCGGCTCAGGGGCCCGGCGGAGCCGTCTGGGAGGCCGTCTGCCGGGTCGCGAGCAGGTCCAGGAAGTGCTCGCGCATCCGGGCGCGGTCGGGTGTCACCCCGGTGATCAGCCGGAAGGCGTCCACGGCCTGCCCCACGGCCATGTGCCCGCCGTCGAGCACCCGGCAGCCCTTGGCCCGGGCGGCGACGACCAGCTCGGTGTCCACCGGGAGGTAGACCACGTCCGCCACCCACTGGCGCCCGTCCAGCAGCGCGGGATCGACGGGGGTGCCGGGGTGGTGGTGCATGCCCACGGGGGTGGCGTTGACGACCCCGTCGGCGGCCGGGACCAGCTCGGGCAGGGCCCCGGCCGGGGCGGCCACCACCTCGCGGCCGGGGAAGACCGCCGCGAGCGCCGCGGCGCGCTCGGCGGCCCGGGCCCCGTCCACGTCGAACAGGTGCAGCGTGCGCACTCCCGCGGACAGCAGCGCGGCGGCCACCGCCGAGCCGGCCCCACCGGTGCCGATCTGCACCACAGTGTCCCGCGCCGCGCCCGGCAGCTCGGTGGTGAGCCCGGCGGCGAAGCCGGACTGGTCGGTGTTGTGGCCGACGAACCGCCCGTCCCGGACGAGCACGGTGTTGACCGCGCCCAGCGCGGCGGCCGCGGGGGTCACCTCGTCCAGGTGGGAGAGGACCAGCTGCTTGCAGGGGTGGGTGATGTTGAAGGCGTTGAAGCCGAGCTCGCGCCCGGCCCGCAGCAGCTCGCCGACGTCGCTGCCCGGGCGGCCGATCACCTCCAGGTCCACCGGCCGGTAGAGGTAGTGCAGGCCGTGGTGGGCGGCCTCGGTCTCGTGCATCGGCGGGGTGAGGCTGGCGGTGATGCCCGCCCCGATCAGGCCGACCAGGTAGGACTCGGTGACGGTGCTCATGGGGCTCCTCGAGGTTGGTGGACAGGGCGTGGCCCGTGGCGGAGGCGGACCGGGGCGGACGGGCCGGGGCGGGCTCAGGCCCGCAGCGGCAGCTCCAGCGCGAGCGTGGCGGCGGCCCGGCGCAGGTCCGGCACGTGGGCCTGCAGGGCCTCCTGGTCGGCCCGGAAGATCGGGGCGGCCAGGGCCACGGCGGCGACCAGCCGGTCCGAGGCCGACAGGACCGGGACGGCGACGGCCGCCATGCCGATGTCGTTCTCCTCCTGCTGCCCGGCCCAGCCCTGGCGGCGGACCTGGTCGATCTGCCGGCCCAGCTCTGCGCGGTCGGTGATCGAGTGCTCGGTGCGCGGGGTCAGCTCGATCGTCCCGAGCAGGTGCTCGCGGGTGGCCGGGTCGGTCCAGGCGAGCAGGACCTTGCCCAGTGCGGAGGTGTGCAGGGGGCCGCGGTCGCCGGGGTCGGTGGTGGTGCGGAACTGGGGCCCGTCCACCTTGTGCACCGTCAGGAACCGGTCGTCGTCGAGCACGGCCAGGATCGAGCTCTCGCCGGTGAGGTCGGTCAGGCGCTGGAGGACCGGCACCGCCGCCCCCTCGAAGCCGCGGTGGTGGGCGACCTTCTGGCCCAGCTGGTAGATCCGCAGGCCGAGCCGGTACCGCTTCTCCCGCCGGTCGTAGCTGGCGAACCCCGTCTCGACAAGGGTGTTGAGCAGCCGGTAGGCCGTGCTGAACGGATACCCGACGGCGTCGGCGATCTGGCCGGCCGTCGCGCCCTCGGGGTAGTCCCCGAGCAGCGTGAGCAGCCCCAGGGCTTTGCCGACCGTGCCGGACTTCTCGGTTGCCATAGGCACCTCCCTTGACGCCCAGTGTGATCTGGAACATGCTGTGTGTCCAGCATACAGAAACAATTGCCGATATGTGGAAATCGACGGAAAGTCGACCCGATGGCCTCCAGCGGGGACCGACGGACCGCCGCCGCACCCGGCCCGTCCTGCCCGTCCTTCGAGTGAAAGACCCCGACCATGACTCACGCCTCGCCCCCGGCCGCCCACGTCAAGACGCCGAAGAAGGCAGCGCTTGCCAGCTGGATCGGCTCGGCCCTGGAGTACTACGACTTCGCCGTCTACGGCACCGCCGCCGCCCTGGTGCTCAACCATCTGTTCTTCCCCCAGGACGCCTCCCCCGGGGTGGCGATCCTGCTCTCGATGGGCACCGTGGGCGTGGCCTACGTCGTGCGCCCGCTGGGGGCCCTGGTCATGGGTCCCCTCGGGGACCGCCTGGGCCGGAAGTTCGTCCTCATGCTGACGCTGTTCATGATGGGCGGGGCGACCTTCGCCGTCGGGTGCCTGCCCACCTACGACCAGGCCGGGCTGCTCGCCCCGGCGCTGCTCGTGCTGTGCCGGGTGGTCCAGGGCCTGTCGGCCTCCGGCGAGCAGGCCAGCGCGATCTCGGTCTCCCTGGAGCACGCCGAGGAGCACCGCCGGGCCTTCACCACGTCGTGGACCCTGCAGGGCACCCAGTTCGGCACCCTGCTGGCCACCGCGGTGTTCATCCCCTTCACCCTCCTCCTCACGGAGGAGCAGCTGTTCAGCTGGGGCTGGCGCGTGCCCTTCTGGCTCTCCGCCGTGGTGGTGGTCGTCGCCTGGGTGATCCGCCGCCGGCTGGAGGAGCCTCCGGCGTTCGAGCAGGCCAAGGCCGCCCTGCCCGGGGAGAGGCCCGCCACCCCGCTGTCCCTGATGCTCAGGTACCACAAGGCCGCCGTCCTGCGGATCGCCGCCGCGGCGATGATCAACACCGTCAACGTCGTGTTCCTGGTGTGGTCCCTGTCCTTCGCCACGTCGGTGGTGGGCCTGGAGCGCTCGACCATGCTGTGGGTGTCCGTCGCCGCCAACGCCCTGGCACTGCTGATGATCCCCGTGGCCGCGACGGTGGCCGACCGGGTGGGGCGCAAGCCGGTCTTCCTCGCCGGGGTCATCGGCCCGGCCGTGATGGTGTACCCCTACCTGGCCGCGGTCTCGGCCGGCAACTGGGTGCTGATCTTCGTCCTCGGCGCGATCCTGTCCGGGTTCTTCTACTCGATGGCCAACGGCATCTGGCCGTCCTTCTACGCCGAGATGTTCCCCACCCGGGTGCGGGTGACCGGCCTGGCCATGGGCACCCAGATCGGCTTCGCCGTCTCCGGCGGCCTCACCCCGGTCATCGCCAGCTCCCTGGCCGGCGCCGAGGGCACCAACTGGATGGGCGTGGCCCTGTTCGTCAGCCTCGCCTGCGCGGTCTCCGCCGCGGCCGCCCTGACGGCCACGGAGACCAAGGACCGGACCCTGGGGCAGATCGACGACCTGCACACCACCCGCACCGAGGCCCTCGAGCTGGTCGAGATCGACCGGGCCGGCGGGAGCTCCCGCGCCTCCCGGTGAGCCGGACCCCGCTCGGCGTCAGCCGGCGGCCGTGACCGGCGGGGTGGCCGACCAGGGGAAGACGATCCACTCGTCGGTGGCCCGCCACACGAAGTCCGGCTCCACGACCGAGCGGGGCTTGGCGTAGATGACCGCGGAGCGCGCCTCCGCGCCGAATCCGCGCAGCAGCTCGAGCACCAGGGCGAGGGTGCGCCCGGAGTCGGCCACGTCGTCGACCACGAGCAGCTTGCGCCCCGCGATGGACTCGGTGTCCAGCATGGGGGCGAGCAGCACCGGGTCCGGCAGCGTCTGGTGCACGTCGGTGTAGAACTCCACGTTGATCGCGTCGGAGAGCTTCACCCCCATCGCGTAGGACAGGGCGCCCGCCGGGAGGAGGCCGCCCCGGGCCACCGCGATGATGATGTCCGGGAGGAAGCCGCTGTCCACGACGCTCCGGGCGAGTTCCTGGGTCGCCTCGCCGAAGCGCTCCCAGGTCAGGATCTCCTTGCCCTCGAGCTCCAGGGCGTCCGCGTGATAAGCCATGGGCTTCAGGCTACCCGAGCGGGACGGCGGTTGGAGCGGCCGCGGCATTGGTAGTAAGTTCGCTGATCAGATCGTCGCGTGTCGCCACCCCCGGCGGCGCCCCCCACCGGAGAGGACGCCATGACCCCGCAGCGCACGGAGGGCCGCACGGCCCTGCTCGTCATCGACATGCAGAACTCCTACTTCGACTTCCCCGAGCTCGAGGAGCAGCGGGAGTCCGTGACGGCGAAGGTGAACGAGCTGATCGCGGCGGCCCGCGAGGGCGGGTGCCCGATCCTGCTCATCCGCACCCAGCACGAGCGGGACCGCTCCACCTGGACCGTCAACATGCACGACGACGGGCAGGGCTTCGCCTACCCGGGCACGGAGCAGTCCCAGTACGTGGCCGGCCTCGACACCGAGGGCGGGGTGGGGCTGGTCAAGACCCGCGACAGCGCGTTCTTCGACACGGACCTCGCGGCCCGGCTGCGCAACCTGGGCGCGAACCGCCTGGTGCTGTGCGGGATCTCCACGCACAGCTGCGTGGCGCAGACCGCGATCGACGCGTTCGCGCACAACTTCCGGGTCGCCGTGGCCCGGGACGCGGTCGCCTCCGAGAACACGGACCTCTCCCAGGCGCTCCTGGCCTTCCTGGAGAACGAGATGCGCCAGGACATCCTGCACCAGCCCGACTCGGTGGCCCGGCTGCGCGGCTGAGTGCCCGCGGCGTTGCCCGCCGCGTCCGGGAGCGGGCTCAGGAACAGCAGGAACAGCCGGGGCCGCACTCCTCGGCGCAGTCGTCGGCGTCCGCGCCGACGAGGACGGCCGCGGGCGTGCAGCAGGCGTCCCCGCGCCAGGCCTGCAGACCCTCCCGCACCGCCACGGCCGCGATCACCAGTGCGGCCGCGGGATCGGCCCAGGTCCAGCCCAGGGTGCTGTTGAGCAGCAGCCCCACCAGCAGCACGGCCGAGAGGTAGCTGCAGAGCAGGGTCTGCCGGGAGTCGGCCACCGCCGAGGCGGAGCCCAGTTCCCGGCCGGTGCGGCGCTCGAACCAGGACAGCACCGGCATGACCACCAGGCTCACCGCGGCCAGCCCGATCCCGACCGGCGAGTGCTCCGGCTCGGCGGCCCCGAGCAGGGCCCGCAGGGCGTCGACCGTGACGAACGCGGCGAGGCCGAAGAAGGAGAGGGCGATCACCCGCATCGCCGCCCGCTCCCGGCGGTGCGGGTCGGGCGCGGCGAACTGCCAGGCCACGGCGGCCGCGGAGAGGACCTCGACGACGGAGTCCAGACCGAAGCCGATCAGCGCCGAGGAGGAGGCGACCGCCCCGGCGGCGAGGGCGACGACCGCCTCGATGACGTTGTAGGTGATGGTGCCGGCCACGATCCAGCGCACCCGCCGGTGCAGGACCGACCGGCGGTCGGTGGTCAGAGGCGTGGATTCCGGGGCGCGGGAGCTCATGCGCAGGTGCAGCCTTCCGGCGAGCAGCAGTCGGGGTCCACGGTGACCACGAGGTCCAACAGGTCCCCGAGGGCGCCGCCCAGACGGGGGTCGGCCAGCCGGTACCAGGTGCTGCGCCCCTCGCGGGCGGAGGCCACGAGCCCGCAGCCCCGCAGACAGGCGAGCTGGTTGGAGACCACCTGCTTCGACACGCCCAGGGCTTCGACGAGGTCGGAGGGACGCGCCGGGGCCTCCCGCAGGCTCAGCAGGATCCGGGTGCGAACGCCCTCCGAGAGGGCGTGGCCGAGCCGGGCCAGGGCGGCGGAGTGGGTGCTGGTCACTGTGGTCACCCTCTGACAGTACACGCTTCCATGTACCGTGCGGGTGCCACGCCTGCGGGGACCGGCTCGCGGCGGGGACCAGCAGGACGGCGCCGACGTCGGCCCGGTCGGGCTCCCGCGAGGAGCCCGGGACGTCCGTGTGTGTCGCATTGCGTCGGGCACCTCGGTGCCGTTCCCCGGGACGCCCCGGGGCGTCCGCCTCCCACTGCTCCCCGGCAGGCTCGGGGCAGGAACGGCGCGGCGCACCGGGTGCGGACGGCCCCCGGCGGAGGGCTGCGCGCCGCGCACCGGGTCGCGCCGTCCACCTCCGACCCCGCACGGACCGGGTCCGACGCCGATGCCGGTCACATCTGCAACAGGGTTTTTCCAAGAGCCCGTCCACATATTTGCGATGTCATCACCACCGCTCTGTGAGGAGACATCATGAGCACGTCAACCAGCCCCCAGGAGCTGCTGCGGGACCCGCCGCCAGGACTTCGCTTCCGCCGGAGCCTTGCGGTGTCCCTCGCCCTGGCCCTGGGCGCCACGGGCGTCAGCGCCGCCGTCGCCGTCACCAAGGTCACCGAGACGAACAAGCAGCAGCTGACGGCGGTCGGCCCGGTGAGCAGCAAGTACGGGTTCCCGGCCTGGTACGAGGACCGGACCGGAACCCGGCTGGAACTGTGCGACGACGGCACGAACCCGCTGTGCGGCCTGGCCCCGGAGGAAGGGTTCGATCCCGAGCAGCCTCTCGCGCTGCCCGGCAACTTCCCCCACGAGATCTTCTACATGCTGGCCGGGTCCGAGCTGGACCTCCCCGGCGGCGGGAGCGCCGTGCTCACGCTCGGGCTGGAGGCCGCCTTCGCCAACGAGGTGGCGCCCGGGGAGCAGATGGTGTTCGCCCGGCAGCGTCTCGTGGTCAAGGACGGCCCGGCCAACAGCACGCTCTCCTTTCCCCACCCGTACGGGACCATCGAGGTCGACACCGACGCCGAGGGCAACGCCAAGCTCGTGGAGGACATCTCTCCCGCGGTCGGCAACTTCGAGACACCACTGGGGAGCAACCTCGGACCGTTCCTGAAGTGGGACACCGGTGCCCCCGCGGGCTACCTGGGCAACCCGGACGTGCCGCACCGGATCGTGGGCGGGCTCCGGACCACCTTCTCGGTGTCCGGCACGAACGCGGCGACGGGCGAGGCCGTCGCCGCGAGCACCGACCAGTTCACCGTCCAGGGCAAGATCGCCACCAACACGGGAGTGAAGGCCGAGCAGGCCGTGGCCACCTCGGACGCCACCGGCACGTACCTGGACGTCTTCGCCACCAGCCGCGGCGACACGCTCGAGGTGTCGGGGCAGGGCATCGCCACCACTCCCCTGGAGAAGGCGCCGGGGACCTCCGAACTCGCCTACGCCCGCGTGAAGGTCGACGGGGCGCTGCCGAGCGAGGTGACCGTCACGAACCTCGCCGACGACCCGCAGAGCACCAGCACGGTGGGCGTGAGCGACGTCTCCGTGCCTACCTCGGCCACCTACGACGGCACGAAGCTGACCGTCGTGGCGAGGACGACCTCCGGGTCCGCTCCGAAGGTCGACGGGTTCGGGGACACCGCGCCCGGAGCTGACGGCACCTACCAGGGCTCGTTCGACACCGTCGCTCCCCCGGTGAACGTGACCGTCTCCACCGGCACCAGCAAGGCCACCGTTCCGGTCGTCGTCACCGACGGCCCGGTGTCCCCCGTCGGGGTTCCTGCACCCCCCGAGGGCGAGGACCCCGGTCCCGTGACGGAGACCGAGGGCGGCACCCCCGGCACCGGCACACCGGGCACCGGAACTCCGCCCGCCGACGCCGAGGAGCCGACCGCTGCCATCGCCCCGCTGACGGCCTCGGTGCCCCGCGGCATCGCCACCGAACTGGACGGCAGCGGCTCGACGGACAACGCCGGCGCCGTCACCTACGAGTGGTCCCAGGTGAGCGGTCCCGAGGTGGCGTTCGACCGGAAGGACGTGGCCAAGCCCAAGGTCACGGTTCCCTTCTTCACCACGACCGGTGCCGCGGCACCCGTGGCGCCGGACGCGAACCCGGTGCTGCAGCTGGTGGTCACGGACCCCGCCGGCAACAAGAGCGCTCCTGCGACGATCACGCTGAACAGCGACGACGAGGTCACCATCGCCCCGGGGGCGAGGTTCCGGGCCGGCAAGGAGTTCCGGCTCGGCGGCACGGCCGTCGTCCAGGGCGCTCCCACGCTGCTCCAGCCGCCCACGTCGGTCAACGTCTACGACATGGCCGCGGACGGGACGTCCAAGCGCAAGCTCGGCACGGCGCAGGTGGACACCCTGGGCAACTGGGAGCTGAGGCTGCGGCCGGCGCCCAGCGGCACGGTCGCCAACGTGCTCGTGCAGTCGACGCGCGGCGGCGAGGCGAGGGGGGCGGTCGCTGCGGGGTGACGCTGACCGGATAGGCCACTCCCCGGGCCGGGCCCGTGCTCCGAGAACTCTCGGAACACGGGCCCGGCCCGTACCCGTACCCGGACGTGCTGTGCCGACCCGTGCCCCTCCGGGCCGGGGCGTGCCGGGGCCGCCTCCCGCGCCGTCGTCGGCCGCACCGGGGAGTCCACGCGGTCCGCCGGGGTTCGGCCTCCTGGCGAGGACGACGGCAGGCGTGGCCTCGTGGGGTGAGCGGCTTCTCCGTCGGTCACCGGCCCGCGCGCACGGACCCGCCCTGCCCGGCTGGGCAGGGCGGGTCGTGGTCGGCCGGTCCTGGTCCGCCGCGGCCGGCGCGGCGGGGCTCACCCCGCAGGTTCGGGCTCCACCTCGACGTCGTCCTCCGCGTGGAGCTCCTCGTTCTCCTCGGTCTCCTCCGCCCCGGGATCGTCCTCGGCGCCCTCGTCCTCGTTGCCCACCGGCATGTTCTCGAGGGCTCCGGCCATCTCGAGGAAGTCGCCGCTCCGGAAGGGCGTCCGCTCGGGCGCCCAGCCGTTCGGGGCGTTGAGGAACGACGTGCGGTCCAGGGAGAGGATGCCCAGGATCACCTCCGCGACGATCCTCCCGCCCACCGGGCCGAGCGTCCGCCCACCGAGGAGCTCCGCCTCCTTGAGCACGTAGAACCACAGCGGCGCCCGGCCGTTCCAGCGGGGGTCCGTGAGTCCGAGCCTGTCGTTGGGGATGGGGGCCAGGCCCATGGCCCTGGCGACGTCCTGGCCGGCCGGCAGGCCGAGCCGCTTGCCCCGCAGCAGGTTGCGGTGGGCCAGCGAGAGGATGGCGCCGTCGACGTGCTGGACCACGGTGGGTGGGAGCTCGTCGAGCGGGAGCGCGAGCTTGGTGTCGATCAGCCGGGTCATGTTGCGGTCGTCCGGCACGCTCATCCCCGGGACGTCGAAGAAGTAGTTCCAGTCGGCCCGCGCGATGGTCGGCAGCGGGCGGGACCCGCGGAGGTCGTGCGACGGGTTCCCGAAGAAGGGGATGGTGACCGCGTCGTGCATCTCGTACTCGGCGCGGATCATGCTGTGCCCGAACCGGTACGCGGCCACCGAGTACTCGATGGGCATCATGGGCCGCGTGAGGTTGCCGGGCTTGTAGAACCTGCAGTCCACCCCGGTCGGCCCGCCCCGGCGGGGCCTGAGCATGCTGTCCACCAGGGCCTTGCCCGCGATGCGGGGGAGGAAGTCGTGCACGATCAGCCACTGGTAGTGCCAGCGGACCAGCCGCTGCGCCTCGTCGAACGTCCTGCCCTCGTCGACGAGCTTGTTGTGCAGCTGCAGGAAGGTGAGGTGGAACTGGGCGACGATGAGGTTCTCGTCGTTGCGGTGGTCCCCGATGACCGCCGTGCCGTCGGCGTTGCGGGGCAGATCCGGGAATCCGTCGTGGTTCCGACCGATGCGCAGGCGCCGCGGATCCGCCGGTTCGTAGAGCTGCGGGTCGGCGGCCGGCCCCCGCCCGTAGACGGACCCCAGCTCGAAGAACGGGGTGTCGAAGTTGGTGAGGCCCTTGGGGTCCACCTCCTGCAGCGGCATGGGCGTCCGGTCGAGCGTCATGTCGTGGTCGATGAACTGCCCCAGGTAGGCGTAGCCGGCCGGGATGTCCGGGTTGTCGAACCCGTCGTTGCTCAGCGAGACGTCGGCCAGAGGTGGGGTGCGGTCGACCATCTGCTGCGCCAGGTCGGCGAGGAGCTCGTCGCTCGGGGCGAAGGCGGGGAGCTTCTTGAACATGACACCGAAGCGTCCCTCCTTGGCCCGTCCCGCGGTGATCGCGATGTCGGAGCCGCGCGGTGCCCCCACGCCGTGGCCGGACCGTGCCGCGCTCAGGATCGGAGCGGCGGCGGGCCCCGCCGCGGGCGCCGTGGGCGCGGGCTTCCTGGGTGCGGCGTGCGCCGGCCCGGCGGCCGGCAGCGTGGCCAGGCCGGCCATCACCCCGCCGAGAACGCCTCGGCGGGAGATGCCCCCGGTCGCCGTCGTCTCCTCCGGCACGCGGGTCCTCTTCGTGGCTCTCATCGGATGTTCCTCTCCCCCAGGCAGTGCATGTGCGAACAGGAAACGACGCAGGTCTTGGAAATACCTTGCGGAACTCCTGTTCGTGACACGGGGAAGCGGGCCCGGGGCGAGGGGAGTGGTTCGTCCCGGGCCCGCCGCGGTGTCCCGCGGGCGGCGGCGCTAGGGCCAGGGCAGCAGGACCGTGGCCTCCAGGTCCTCGGCCGGAACGCTGCCGAAGTGGCGGGAATCGACCGACACGCCCCGGTTGTCGCCCATGACGAAGACGTGGCCCTCGGGCACGGTGACCGGCCCGAAATAGGTGCCGTCGATCCGGCTGCGGTCCACGAACGGCTCGTCGACCGCCACGCCGTCGACGACGAGGACGGAGTCCTCGATCGCCACGGTCTGGCCACCGGTGGCCACCACCCGCTTCACGGTCGTGCTGCCGTCGTCGGGGTGGGGGAACACCACCGTGCTGCCCGCGGACACCCCGGCGGGGTCGGGGCCCGGTTTCAGGAGCAGCGCGACGCTCCCCTCCCCCAGGGTGGGCTCCATGCTGTCCGAGGCGACGACCACCGGCGCCACCAGCCAGATCCGGGCGGCCAGGACCAGGGCCAGACCGAGCAGAACCGCCCGGAACGTCCCGCGCCCGCGGTGCCGGCGCCGGTCCCCGGCCTCCTGGACCGCGAGCGGGACCGTGCTCAACGCTGCCATGTCGGCTCCTCTTCTCGTCCGGGAACGGCGGCTCCGCCGTTCCCGTTCGGCTGCGGCATCGACATCACGTCACCCGTTGGGACGCTGCCGCTTGGGCTGCGTCCTGCCCGACGTCTTGGTCGGGGTCGGGGTCGGTGTGGATGACGGGCTCGGTGTGGAAGCCGGGCTCGGTGTGGATGACGGGGTGGGCGTGGGTGTGGGCGTGGGTGCCGGTGCAGACGTCGCGCTGGGCGTGGCCGACGGTGTCGGTGCCGGCTCGGGCACGGTGGCGGTCGTCCCCGAGGGCACCGCCGGGGCCGCCGTCATCGGGTCGTTGGGGTCCGGGTCACCGGGCTCCCCCACTCGGAACTGCACCATCATGTCGTGGTCCTCGTGCACCAGGTTGTGGCAGTGCACCATGTAGCGGCCCTGGTGGGGCCCGAACTTCACGAGAAGCCGGACCGTCTCGTTCTCCCCCACGTAAACCGTGTCCTTCGGCCCCTTCTCGTAGGCGAACGGAGCCCTGCCGTTGCGGCTCAGCACCTTGAAGTCCACCAGGTGGATGTGCATGGGGTGGAACCATCCGCCCGAGCCGTTCTCGAACTCCCAGATCTCCGTGGCGCCCAGCGGCACCTCCGCGGCGACCTTGCGGTAGTTGCTGGCGATCACGTCCGCCCAGGTGACCCCGTCGATCGTCCACGTGCCGTTCTCGCGCTTGACCCGGAAGCGGCGGGTCCTCGTCGCCTGGCTCTCCTGCAGGTTCATCACCTCGCTGCCGACGAGCGTGGTGGGGATCCTGTTCCAGCTCGGGTCCGCGGTGTCCACGGGTTCGTCCACGACGTCGAAGGCCATGATCTTGTTCGTGAAGTCGTAGTCCACGTTGTTGTCGTTGGACAGGTTCTGCAGCTCGATGCGCTGTCCCGTCCGGTACTTGCTGAAGTCCACCAGGAACTCGTAGCGTTCGGCGCCGGCGTGCCGGTACTCCCGGACGGGCTGGGCCGTGGGCATCAGGCCGCCGTCCGTGGCGACCATGACCAGCGGGTCGCCCGTGCTGAGCCTGGGCCGGAGGGAGCGGGAGATGCAGCAGTTGAGGAGCCGGAACCGGTAGACCCGCTTCTGCACCTTCATGACGGGCCAGGGCCTCCCGTTGACGAGGATGACGTCCCCCCACAGCCCCGACTGGCTGTTGTCGTCGTAGCCCAGGGCCCCGTTGGCCGCGAACATCGCGTCGGAGACCGTCAGCGCGACGTCGTACTTCCCGCGCGGCAGGAGCCGCTCGGAGTTGGCGTCGTGCATGTGGTACTGCCCCGCCAGACCCGAATAGGCGTTGAGCGCGGTGTGATGGACCCCGTGGTCGTGGTACCACAGGGTCCTCGCGCCCTGGAAGTTCGGGTACTTGTACGTCTTCTGGAATCCCGGCCGGGTGATGTCGCTGGCGTAGCCGTCGTACTGGGGCAGCGAGGCGGAGCCGTGCAGATGCGTGGAGGTGTCCAGGCTGTGCCCCCCGAGGGCGTGCCTGGCCGGCAGCTGGTTGACCACGGTGAGCTCGACCTTCGTGCCCTGGTAGACGTCGATCGTGGGTCCGGGGAAGATGCCGTTGTAGCCGAGGATGGGCGTGAGCAGACCCGCCTTCGGCAGGATCTGCGCCGAGGCGGCCTTCTCCACCACCGTGTAGTGCCGCACGGTCTTGCCGTCCGCGGGATCGACGGTGTCCGGCGACGAGGGCCCGAGCACCGGGGCCTGGGTGAAGTCCGTCCGGAACGGCCGGGGCATCAAGGATTCGTCGAGCGCGCTCGCCGACTTGGCGTTGACCGCCGTGGTCGGCACGCCCAGAGCCGCGCCTGCGACCCCCAGCCCCCCCAGCAGCAGGACGTTTCTTCTCGAGACAGCCATGATGTCGTTCCCCCTTGGACCGGGGCCGCTGCGCTGAGCGTGGCCCCGTGTGCTTGGACAGTGCGTGTGGGGGAACGGCCCGGCCCCCCGGACGGGCCGTTCCTGCGGCCTGCGTCCTCAGCCGCCGCTGTGGTGATCGGTGCCCATCGAGAGACGGACGTCGCCGGCGCCCTCGAGGGTCAGCTCCAGGGCTTTGTCGGGCACCTCGAAGACCAGCTCCGCCTGCAGCGTCTCGCCCTGCGCGAGCGAGGCCGCCGCCGACGACGCCCAGACCACGGGCGCGCGGCGGCCTCCGAGCCGGTCCACCGCGTAGTCGTCCGCGGTGAACTCGAGCCCGTCCGGATCCATGGCGGTGAGCTCCAGCAGCACGACCACCTGGTGGGCGCCGCGCGGGACGTCGCCGGTGAGCTCCGCGGGGACCTCGCGGCCCTCCAGAGCGGCGAACTCCGTGTACGGCATCACACCGTGCAGCCGGGCGAGCCCGCCCGGCACGGTACCGGAGGCGCCGAGCATCGTGCTCGGCTCGTCCTCCGCGGAGAGGAGACCGCGCCCCAGCACCAGGAGGAGCGCCAGCAGGAACAGTGCCGGCGGCATCCACCGCCGGCGGCTCCGCCGGACCGGCGACGCGTCCGTGGTGATCGATGCTTCCTGAGTGGTCATGGCACCACGCTCGGGACACGACCTTGGAGAAACGTTGCGGTGACGGCTGTCGGCCCGGGAGCACCGCCCGCCGGGCCGGCGCCCCGGGCGTTCATGACGATTCGTGGCGTCGCCCGCGGGGTGCGCGCCGGATCAGCGGGTGCACGCGCTCGCCCGACGCGCGTCGTTCCCGGGCTCCCGGCCCCGTGCTTCCGGGGCCGGCGGTCCCACCCCCCGAATGGGGGGGGGATGCGCACCCCCCGTTCGGGGCTGACGGACAGCGGCGGCCGCCCACCACACTGAGGCCACTTCGGGGGGAGTGATCATCGTGAACATGTCAGCCGTCAACGTACGATCCGCAGCCGGGGCCACGAAGGCCCGGCTCTCGGTACAGGTCATCGGGCCGCTCGTGGTCCGGCAGGGGAGCCGGGTCCTGACGTCCAGGGAACTGGGCGGGCCCCGGCAGCGGCAGATCCTGGAGATCCTGCTCCTGCAGCTGGGGACGCCCGTGTCGAAGCACCGGCTCGTCGATCTGCTCTGGGGCGGGCGGGCACCGGCCGCGGCGCTGACGACCCTGGAGAGCTATGTCAGCGTTCTGCGCCGGCACCTCCAGCCCGGGGAGTGCAGGAGCGGCCCGCTGAAGACCACGAACGGCGGGTACGTCATGGACGCCTCCATGGTGGAGCTGGACCTGTCCCGGTTCGACCGCCTCCTGGAGGCGGCCCGGCAGGCCGCGGCACCGGAGGCGCACTCCCTGCTCCGCCGGGCCCTGGACATGGCCTCCGCACCGCTTCTCGGGGACGAGCCGGACTCGGAGTGGCTCGAGGGCCAGCGCAACGCCTACACGGCCCGCGTGACCGAGGCCCGCGTGCTGTCGGCCGAGACCGGCCTGGAGCTGGGCCGCTGCCCGGAGTCCGTCGCCCAGGCGAGGAGGGTACTCGCGGGCGATCCGCTGCACGAACGCGCCTGGACCGTGCTCGTGCTGGGACTGGAGCGCTCGGGCCGTCATGTGGAGGGCCTGCAGGAGTACGACCGCTGCCGCCGGATCCTCGGCGAGGAACTGGGGTGCGCTCCGGCGCCTGCCGTGCAGGCCGCCTACGGGCGCATGCTGCAGGCGACGGCGACGACGGGCAGTGAGCTGGGACTGGCCCTGTCCGCCCTCCTGGTGCTGCACGGCCCCTGCGGTGACACGGAGTGGTTGCCGGGCGCACCGCCTCCGCTGGCGCGCGAGGAGGCCGCCACGGTCCTCCAGGCCTTCCTGGGGCGCACCCTCGCCCCGGCCGGCTGAGGCGGGCGGCACGGTGGACCGGTGCGCCGGGAGATCGACCCGAAGAGCATGCCCCCTCGTCAAGCGCCGAAATGGGGACACGTGCCCAGCTGGTGGCAGGGATTTGCGATCGGCATACTACTCGTACGTAATGCACGGGTTGCCGGGGGGCTGGTCGGACATGGCCGAGGGGCTGGGGGAAGTGCACGATGGGCGCACCTCGATACTGGTGGTCGACGACCACACCACGTTCGCGGAGCTCCTGACCGGCGCGCTGCGCCAGGAGACGGACCTGCACGCGGTCGGCGTGGCCGACGACGTCGAGTCGAGCGTTCGCCTGTGCGGCATGCTGCGGCCCGACGTCGTGGTCATGGACTACCACCTCTCCGGCGGCAACGGGGTGACGGCCGCCGCGCGGATCCTCCGCGAGCGGCCGGGGACACGGATCGTCATGCTGACCGGGGACCCGGCGCAGCACGTCCTGGAGGCCGCGGCGGCCACGGGGATCTGCGCCTTCCTGCCGAAGGACGGCTCGCTCGCGACGCTGCTCGAGACCATCCGCAGCGCCCGCTGCGGCACGATGGCGGTCCACCCGTCGTTGCTGGCCGCGGACCACCCCAGCCGTCGTGGGGGCGCCGCGGTGCCGGCGCTCACCCAGCGCGAGCTGCAGGTCCTGCAGCTCATGGCCCAGGGCCACAGCGTGGGCACGAACGCCCGGCTGCTGAGCATCAGCCCGAACACCTGCCGTGGCTACGTGAAGACGATCCTCGCCAAGCTGGGGGCCCACTCCCAGCTCGAGGCGGTCGCCGTCGCCTCGAGGCTCGGCCTGCTGACGGGCCGGTCATGAGGCGCCTGCTCTCGCGCCCCGAGCGCCCTGGGCACACGGCCGGGGACCTGATGTCCGACTGGCCGGTGGCTCCACCGGCCCTGGCCACGGACCGGTCCGAGGTCCGGACTGCCGTGCAGCGGTTCCTGCTGACCGGCCTCCTGGTGCTGCTCGTCGCCGCGGTGCCCGCGACCTGGTGGATCCGGGCCGTGGCCGAGGAGCATGCCGTGGAGCACGTCCTGCGCGTCACCCAGCGGTTGGCCGACTACGCCGTGGCGCCCTTGATCACCGACGACCTGCTCGCGGGCGACGCGGCGGCCACCGCCCAGCTGGACGTCCGGCTGCAGCCCTGGCTGGACGACGGCACCATCCACCGCATCAAGATCTGGGACGAGGACGGGACCATCGTCTACGCCGACGAGCACGAGCTCATCGGCCAGAACTACGGCCCGCCCTCCTGGGACGACGATCTCGTGGCCCGGGGCGAGGGGATCGCCACCGTCGAGCACCAAGAGGGCGCGGAGAACGCGCACGAGTCCGGTGCAGGACGGCTCGTCGAGGTCTACGTCGGGTTCGTGCCGGTCGCCGGGGAGCAGCTCGTCTTCGAGGCCTACTACGACGACGCGATCGTGCAGGACGAGCAGCGCTCGGTGCTCATGGGCATGGCCCCCGCGCTCCTGCTGACGCTGGTGCTGTTCCAGCTGGCCCAGCTCGCCCCGGCCGTGGGCCTCGCCCGGCGGATCCAGGACCATCGGGCGGCCCGGGCCCGGCTGCTCCAGCACGCCGTGGACGCGGCCGAGCTGGAGCGCGTCCGGGTCGCCCGGGACCTGCACGACGACGTGATCCAGGACCTCGCCGGGCTCTCCTACGCCCTCGAGGCCCAGGAGATGCATGCCGGTCCGGAGCAGCGCGGCGTGCTCGGCCGCACCCGTTCGATCCTGCAGGGCAGCCTGCGCACGCTGCGCGGGATCACCACGGCCCTTTACTCGCCCGACCTGCTGACCCTCGGCCTGCCGAAGGCCATGGCGAACCTGGCGGAGCCGCTCGCGCAGCGCGGGGTCGACACCAGTGTGCAGATCGATCCCGCCGTGTTCCTCGCACCGGATCAGGAGGGGATGTTCCTGAAGGTGGCCAGGGAGGCCCTCGCCAACATCTCGAAGCACGCCCACGCCTCCACGGTCACGGTGCACCTCGGCGTGGAGCACGGGGCCACGGTGCTGACGGTCAGCGACGACGGCACCGGCTTCGACGACTCCGGCTCGTCGCCGGAGGGCCATCTCGGGCTGCGCATCATGCGGGACATCGCCGACGCCGCGGGGGCCGAGCTCTCGATCCGGTCCCGGCCGGGGGTGGGGACCACCGTGGTGACGACCCTGCCCCACGACGCGGTGACCGTGCGGCTCTGACACCCCGCGTCCTGTCCCGGCCGCCCCGGACACGGGGGTCGGCGGCGGGAGCTCAGCCGGTGGCGCCGGCCGGCAGGTCGGCGGTCATGTCCTCGACGTAGCGGCGCACCTCGGTGCCGAACAGCTCGATGCTGCGCGTCATCCGGGCGTGGTCCAGGGTGCCCACGGCGTACTTGAGGTCGAAGCGGGCGGCGCCCAGCGCCGCCGAGGAGCGCACGATCTTGCGGGCCACGGTCTCCGGGGAGCCCACGAAGTAGGCGCCCTCCGGGCCGCACATCGCGTCGAACTCCGCGCGGGTCAGCGGGCCCCAGCCGCGCTCCCGGCCGATCCGGGCGTGCGTGTAGGCCTGGTGGGGGAAGAACTCCTCACGGGCCTGCTCGTCGGTCTCCGCGACGTAGCCCGGGGAGTGGAAGGCCACCGGCTGCGGCTCCTTGCCGAAGTGCTCGAGGGCCTGGCGGTAGTAGTCCGCGAAGGGCGCGAAGGCGGCGGGGCTCCCGCCGATGATCGCGAAGATCACGGGCAGCCCGTAGTGGGCGGCGCGCACCACCGACTGGGGCGAGCCGCCCACGGCGATCCACGCGGGCAGCGACCCGGACTCGGTCCTGGGGTGGACCTCCAGCCCGCGGATGGGCGCGCGCAGCCGGCCCTCCCAGTCGATGACGCCCTCGGTGCGCAACCGGTCGAACAGCTGCAGCTTCTCCTCGAACAGGGCCTCGTACTCGTCGAGCGGATAGCCGAACAGGGGGAAGGACTCGGTGAAGGACCCGCGCCCGAGGATGACCTCGGCGCGCCCGGAGGAGAGGGCGTCCACGGTGGCGAAGCGCTGGTAGACGCGCACCGGGTCGTCGGAGCTGAGCACGGTCACGGCCGAGCCCAGGCGGATCCGCTCGGTCACCGTGGCGATGCCCGCCAGGACCGTCTCGGGCGAGGAGACCGCGAAGTCCTCCCGGTGGTGCTCGCCGATGCCGAAGAAGTCCAGGCCCACCCGGTCGGCCAGCGTGGCCTCGGCGACGACGTTGCGGATGACCTGGGCGCCGCTGAGCATCCGCCCGTCCGGGCCGGGATAGAGGTCGCCGAAGGTGTTGAGGCCGAGCTGGAGGGTCATGGCGGTGCTCCTCGTCGTGATTTTGTGGATGCATCCATAAAAGTCGCGGCCGGACGGTTCTATTCCGGGTGCCCATCCCGGCCCGCCGTCCCGGTCAGCGCGTGAGCCATCCCCAGGCGGTGTGCTTCTCGGGGCCCGGGACGCCGCTGACGATCCAGGCGATGTCGTCCGTGGAGAGTGGGAACGGCGGCGCCGCGTCCTGCTCGGCGGCGGGCTCGAGCTCGTCCACGTGCTCGAGGCTCCACAGCTCGGCGAACAGCTGCGTCGGCCCGCGCCGGTCCAGCAGCCGCTCGCGCACCTCCTCGGCCTGCTCGTCCAGGTGGTCCTGCAGGAATCCGGAGAGCTCCGCCGCGAAGGCGTCCGCGCCCGCCTCCGCCGGGTCGATCTCCCACGTCCGGCGCACCACCGTCAGCACCTCGTCGTCGCTCAGGGCGGCGCCGTCCCGGCGGGGGTCGGGGACCTCGGCCGGTGCCGGCTCGCCGGCGGCGACGGCCAGGAACCGCTCCTGGAGGGCGAGCAGCGCGGCCACCGTCAGGAGGTCGTCCACCCGGGGACCGGTCCCCGTGGCGGAGCGGCCCGGAGCGCCCTCATCCGCCACCGCCCCGTCGTCGTCGCCCGCGGCCGGAGGGGCGAGGAGAGCCTCCCAGGCGTGGCGCACCCAGGCCCAGACGCGCTCGGGGCCGGCGGCGCGGATCGAGGACGGGCGCCATCCGGCGGTGGCGGCGCGCCACCGCCCGTCCAGGGCGGGCTCGCCGGGGGCGGCTGCGGAGGGACCCGTGGGCTCGATGGGTTCGGGGGCGGGATGGCTGAACACGTGCTGCTCCTCGGTCGGTCGGGCAAGGCGGATCCGCCCCCAGCCGTAGGGCCCTGCCCCGCCCCGCACCCGGGCGGGGCGGCCCGCGACCACCGCGCCCCGAGCGCGGGCCCGCGCCCGGCGAATGGACGATCGTCCAGACTCCCGCGTCATAGGTCTTCATTCTCCCGGAACCCCTGGTCACAGCGGACTTCCCTCTGTTTACCTATGCAATGTCCACCAAAGGGTGGACAGCCGGTGCGCCTCCGGGCTGGAGACGACGCCGGCACCTCCCCATTTCCGCACCTCCCCCGGTGCCCCCAGATCGGAACGCGCTATGACCCCCCACATCGCGCGGCGGTTCCGCACGGCCTCTCGGCCCCTCGGTGCGCTCGCCGCTGTCGTCTCCCTGGTCCTGTCCTCCTTCCTCCTCGGCACCGGCCCCGCTGCGGCCGCCGAGACCCCGACCACCGGCTTCACCCGTGGTTTCACCGCGCCGAACGGCCTCAGCTCCACCTACAACCTGTACGCCGACGGCATCGACCGCTCGAAGCCGGTGGGCGTGGCCTTCTACTTCGACGGCGACGGCCAGTACTGGGCCCAGCGGCCGACCGGATCGGTGGTGCGGAACATGGCCCGGCACGCGGCCGCCCGGAACATGGTCCTGGTCGTCCCCCTGTCCCCGGACCGCACCGGCAGCCGCACCTGGTGGGAGAACATCGACGCCAACGGGGACTGGTTCCGCGCCCTGTCCGGCCACCTCGTCCAGCGCTACGGCCTGGACACCAACCGGGTGTGGCTGACCGGGTACTCCGGCGGCGCGGAGTTCATCACCATGGAGGTGCTGGCCGACAGGCAGAACTGGATCCGAGGTGGCGGTGCCGTGGTGATCGGCGGCGGCGGCGCCCGGAAGATGCAGACCGCTCCGTCCGCGGCCGTGAAGTCCCTGCCGATCCAGTGGGTCACCGGCGCGGACGACGTCGCCGGCGCCACGCAGCCCGCGACCTGGTCGGCCCTCGCCTCCGCCCGGCGGGGGCAGCAGAGCTACGCGGCCCAGGGCTTCACCCGCACCAGCCTCCAGGTGCCCGCGGGCGTCAACCACCACGAGTACGACCAGGCCGCGCTCCTCGACGCGGCCCTGCGGACGTACGGCAGCGCGTCCGTCCCGGCCCCGGCTCCCGTGGTCCCGGGCCCGTTCAAGGACGTGCCCGCCACCCACACCTTCGCCCCGGAGATCACCTGGGTGAAGAACCGCGCCGTGCTGCGCGGCTGGCCCGACGGCACCTACCGCCCCGCCCACCAGATGACCCGCGAACAGGTCGCCGCCGCCCTCTACCGCCTGGCCGGCTC